>PFEF01000001.1:0-21535 GCA_002793915.1 Candidatus Ryanbacteria bacterium CG10_big_fil_rev_8_21_14_0_10_43_42
CTCCCATGCACTGCGATTTGTCTTCAATCGCTTCGCTCTTGAACAAATCGGGAGCCTACCATTGAACGATCCGGCAATATGGTTAAATCATTTTTTCTTCTTTTTCCTCCTCTAGACTATCGCGCAAAATATCCACAACGGCAAGCTCCAGCGGAAGTTGAGGAAAAACAGTTTTAAAACTTATCCAGTAGGCATCAATCCATATTTTAAGCATGCGCTCCAGTTCTGCGGCGGTGAAGATTTGCTTTTTTTCTTCCAGAAACTTCCGTTCTTCTTCCGAAAGCGTGCCTGCCGTTATGGCAATGTGATTGGGGTTAAACGAATGAAGCAACATATTCCGCAAACGGTGAATGATGAGCTTTATGTAAAGCTGGGGATCAATACCCTGATCGATGGTTGTAAGAATAAGCTCCGTTGCCGCCGCCGCATTTTTTTCGGCAAGAAAGGCGATAAGGTTCCCTACGGCCTCGCTTTTGGGCGCGCCCAAGATTAGGCGAACGCTTTCTTCCGTTAAACTCTCTCCCATGGCAAGCACCTGACCAAGCATACTTTCCGCATCCCGAAGACCGCCGTCGGCAAAAAAAGCGATAAGCTGAAGAGCGCTTTTTTCCGCCGTTATACCCTCCTTTTTTACCAATTGCCCCAAACGCTCCACTATGGCAGAGGTTGCGATTTTACGAAATTCGAAATGCTGACATCGCGAGATAATGGTATCGGGCACTTTTTCAAGCTCGGTGGTTGCCAGTATGAAAATGGCATGTGCGGGCGGTTCTTCGAGTGTTTTAAGAAGAGCATTGAACGCCTCTTTGGTGAGCATATGTACTTCGTCTATGATATAGACTTTGTGCTTGGCGCGCGCCGGTGCCAGACGCACGGCTTCACGGAGCTCGCGGATTTCGTCGATGCCGCGGGAACTTGCCGCGTCTATTTCTATGAGATCCAGCGTATGCCCTTCCATGAATTCCTTGCATGCGGCACACGCATTGCATGGCGCGCCGTCTTTTGGTTTTTCGCAGTTTGCCGTTTTAGCGAGAAGGCGGGCTATGGTTGTTTTCCCCGTGCCGCGCGGACCGGAAAAAAGATATGCATGCGCCACCCTATCCAAACGGATCGCATTTTGAAGAATGCTTGTTATGTGGTTTTGCCCGACGACTTCCGTAAAGCTTTTTGGGCGATATTTTCGGTATATAACCTGCTGTGCCATGAATGGATAGTAGCAAAAATAGGGTTGTTTTTCAATAAAAAAAGGACTGCTATGTCCTTACGGCGGCGCCTTTTATTCCAGGCGTATCATTGTGTCTCTTTACGGAGACGGCGGGATGAAACACCACATGCTTATTTCCTAGCCAGTCCAATATAGCGGCTACGCTGTCGCCGAGTATAGCGGCGCTATTCGCCCACCACGTTCCTCCCGCGTTGAGCAAGGATCCAAATATTCTGTCCACGAGCAACCACGAAATCATGGTTCCCATCAGAACTCCTCCGGCAATAACCAGTACGTATTTCGCCGCCTCACCCCTTATCGCTTCCGTACTGCGAAAAACGAAACGCCTGTTGAAATTAAAGCGAAACGTATGCCCTACCATATAACTCACTACACGAAACACCGCGTACCACCAACCGCTATAGATACCCGTTGCGTACATAAGAACATTCAGTACGCATAGCTCTATGGAAAAGCATATTGCGCCAAATTTGCAGTATTGCCACGAAGGAATATTTTCATATACTGCCTGCCATGCACACATATAACATCCTCCCGAAAAACGAACTCCCCAGAAGTATACATGCCGAAAGTAAAAAATACAAACGGCGCTTTTTTTGGGAGATCTGCCTGAAAATCAATCCGGACTTCCCTGCAATATATTATTCACCTGCTTTCTTCCGTATGGTGATCCGTTCGAAAAACAATAAATTTATAGCCCGTAAAATTCCATACAATAGCGATGGCGGTTGCAATAATGGAAGCTATGTTTGCCCATACCTTCGGAGAAAAACCGAATTGCGGCCCCATGCCGGGAATGGTAATAAGCCCGAAAACAGAAATATCTCCCACTAAAAACGTTGCGATAGAAACATTAATAACAAAACCTACAACCGAAACAAAAAGGAACGTGCTATATTCTTTTACAATGCCGCGCATCGTTATAGGCTCGGCGGAATCGTACTTTTTGAATACCCAGTATTTATTCCATAAATAAGCATTGATGTTGGCAATTACATATCCGCCCCCTTTAATAAGAGCGAATCCCCCGCCGGCCGTAATGCCGGTGAAAAGGATAAGCGTATTAAGAATACCGAAGTCGATGGAAAAACTTAAAAAGCCGGCCGCTACATAACGCGAAATTTGCGACATAATGGGGATCCACCGGCAGGTAAATTTTCCAAACCAAATACCAAGCACCCAGAGTACAGGGACAATAAGGAGCATAGCGCCGTGCGGTATGCCAAAAGGCAACATAATATCAAGATTTGCAAGCACGGGAAGCAAAAACAATCCCGTAAAAAAACCTGTTAGACCGCCAAGCGCGTAATCATTCTTGTGCATGATCATCTTTTCCTAATTCCAATATATGTTCTACGTCTCCCCGTACCCCCAACTGGCGCCGGATGATGAAAAATATAAATACTATTATGATAAAGCTTATCACTAGTGCTGAAAGAATTGATGTATTTACGACAAGCAAACGCTGTCCCCATAATACGGATAGAACGGAAAAGGAGTAAATAAGAGCGGGTCCGGCAATAATCTTTGTAAGCGAGGTTCGCATGGTATGCGTAAACGCCGCGTACATAATAAAAAGCGCGTACAAAACGAATAGGGCAAGGATATATAGCCGCGGATCAGAGTATGCTTCTTTGTTTAAGTATGTTTTGTCGATAAATAAAAATACGCGAAAGGATGTAAGCGAAATCCAGAAAAGAGAAAAGCCGTTCGCAAGCGCGCTTGAAAAACCAAAGCGTTCTTGTTTATATTCGCCCGCATATATTTCCATAACGATCCATAAAAGAAAAATGGGTGTAAGAAGCCACCAAATACCAATATCGGTTGTAAATGCGGTACCAAGCTGTCTAAACCCCGCGGTTATATATTCTAAAATAATATGATATGCCATGACGTTATTATTCCGTTATGCCGTAGCGTCTATTAATTTCCACCTCCACCTCCGCACGGGGACGACCATACTTAACGCTCGAAAGCTCTTTTACCGCTTCGGCAACAGTGGAGTTTCCTTTTGGTGCGGGGAAGGTATGGATATTAAACGGACGCGATGTTTGCCCGTTTATTAAAAGTTTTACATACGCCGTGTAATTATCAATATTCATTAAATCATGAGCATTAAACACCGGTGCAAATTGCTGTTCTAAAAATTCGGCATCCTCCGCACCCACCCGAAGCGCCGCCATGGAACCGACATTTCCAAATACCGCCCGCTTGATACCGTCTTCAAGCTGTCCGACAAACTGATGCGCGATAATAAGATTAAGGCGATATTTTCGCGCCTCGGAAAGAATTGTTTCTATGGAGCTTGTCGTTACGTTTTGGAACTCATCTATGTATAGATAAAAATCGTTTCGTTTGTCCTGCGGCATATCCACGCGCGAAAATGACGCCATGAGAATTTTACCCACTATAATGAGTCCCAACAAACTGGAATTTAATTCTCCCAGACGCCCCTTTGAAAGATTGACGAGAAGAATTTGATTATTATCCATAATTGTCCGGAAATTGAACGCGGAACGCTCTTGGGCAATAATGGGCCGCATAACCTCATTCGCAAGAAAAACATCAAACTTTGATGTAATGTACGGCACAATGTTTGCAAGCGCACCCTCTCCACCCGCTTTTTCGGCAACGTCACGCCAGAATGTATTTACAACAACGTTTTTGGAACGGGAAAGCTTATACTCACGAAACGCCTTATCGGCAAGCACGCGCCCTATTTCCAGAAGCGTGTTTCCGGATGACGGATCTTCTATGACAAGCATGGTGGCGTTGCGAAAATATTGTTCAAACATAGGCCCCATGGACTCCGGCGTGCCGCCATATAACTTTTGAAAAATACCGAAAAGCTCGTTTACCACAAACGTTTTTTGTTCGGGGTACTGCGGATCATATTCAAGCATGTTAAGCCCCAGCGGACGCTGGGTATCCCCCGGGTTGAAATAAATAACATCCTCCACGCGTTCCTTGGGAATAAGCTCCATAAGCTCCTCCGTAACCTCGCCATGCGGATCGATGAAACACACACCCTTGCCTGCCATAATATCCTGATGCACCAAACTCTTCATGAAATTTGTTTTTCCGGTGCCTGTTTGCCCGATGATATAAAAATGACGACGGCGGTCGTCCGCTTGCATACGAATGAGCGACTGCTCTCCCCGAAACACGTTCTCACCCAACAAAACTCCCTCCGTAGAAAGATTTGCCGGCGCCGGCGCTTCCCGCGCTTTTAAAAACTTTACCTTAGGAGCGGAAAGCTGTCCCACCGGAAAATGATATAAACTGGTGAGCTCTTCGGTTCCCATGTAAAGAGCGTGTTTCTCATTAAATGCACGAAAAGAAAAGTTATAAATAAGATCCTCCAGAGGTTTAGCCGTCAGGCGATTTACACCGAAACTGTTTGCCTGCGGATCGGTAAACTGCAAAAATGCATCCTCAAGACCCTGTAAAATATCCAACGCATCATCGGACGTGCCGGCAGATGCCACAATGCGAATATTTACATCAAACCCGGCGCGGCTTGCCTTCCCTTCCACAAGATTTACAAAACTTTCATTAAACACCTCCATAACACTGCCGGAAGACTGCTCGTCTGCCTGCTTCCCGGGCGGATTTATAATATCTCTTGCAACTTTCGTCGCCGCTCCCTGCCATCCTTTATTTCTGGTGTCGGGTTTTTTTCCTTTTCGCATAAAGCGCGCCGCCTCCCGTCCTTCTGCCTGCCAGTGCCCGTCCGCCGGACGTACAACAATTTGCACGGCGGCCCCTTCACCTTCTTTCTTTATTTTAGAAAATGCCGTTGTAACAACCTCCAACGGATCCGCTTCCAGATGCCGATAAGTACGTACCGGCAAATATGCCGCCTTGGTAAATGAGAGAACGGATCCGGCCGTAGCACCTTCTTCGTTGAATATATTGTAGTCCTTTGTGCGCTCCACTTGTGCGTGCGGAAATAATGCATGTACGTTTTTTTCGAATGAATGCGCCCACTTGCGCGGAACACCCACATAGAATGTTGTTTCCTCCCCAACAACGGGAAGCGCCAATTCAAGCACAAACGAAGGATTACCATGCAAAAACGGCAATATATGCGCCTCTCGCAAAGAAACCATCCCGGCATAAAACTGTTCCATAATGGATATGCTGTCCTTAACATGATCCGGTTGTGGATTTTCCGCCGTATCCTGCGGTACCAATACGCTATAGAGAACAAGCTGAAGACTCCGGGAGATGCCCTTTTGGGCGCGCTTCCGTCCTATAACATAATACGCAATACTCCCCACTCCGAGAGTAAGGAAAATGGCAATAATGAATAAAAGGAAGAGAGAATTCATTCTTTAATTTCCCGCGCCTTAACAAGTTTGTCGTAATATTCATCCACCAATGCATCATGAAAATCATCCAACAAATGGGGATTTTTCAGCTCGCGCGCCACCTTCACGGCGGCAGAAACTCCCTTTGAAAGAGCAATTTCCACCAATGCGGATATCTGCTCTTTATGATCAGAGTCGTGACTACTCGTTTGCTGGGGGGCCGCATAATCATGAGCGGGAACGGCGGGAATAGGACGAGGAGCGGTAGTGTTCACGTGTTCCGGCGGCGTTCCTTCCACCGCCTTTTCAATATGCTCGCGAAAAACATCGTTAAAAATTTCTTTTTCCGAAGGCGGAGATTCATGAGCGCCTTCCAGGGCGTGTTTCTTTTCCCGTAATTTTTCTTCTAATGTACGGATCTCTCGTTCAAGTGTGTGTTCTTGTTCATTCATTCATCTATTATATGATATAATTTGTGCAGGAGAAAGTTATAAAAAGACAAGAAAAAAAACCAAGATATGATCCCGGTTTTTAAATATCCTTTAATTGAGAGTTAAGGGTTGGTTACCATAGCACCCAATAATATATGTACCCCAGCAAGAGGGCAAGCACTAATGCTCCCTGCCATACTTCAAAAGGGTGTATTTGCGAATCCATTTTCTCTCCTTTCACATAACACCTCCTTTTTCTTAAAAAATTGTATAGTATAAATTATTAATTGTCAATAATTTTTTATGTTCTCACGCTCAAACAGTATCGCCGTTATCTTTCTGGTGTTTATGTTTACACTTATGTTTGCGTCCGCATGGAATGATTCTGCCATCACGGATGAACTTGCGCATATTCCCGCCGGATACTCCTACCTTACCGAAAAAGACATGCGCCTTAATCCGGAACATCCGCCTCTTATAAAAGATCTTGCCGCTCTTCCTCTTGTATTTCTTGGCCTCTCCTTTCCCACTGATCACCCCGCATGGACCACCGCGCTAAACGGACAATGGGATATGGGACGTATATTTTTGTATGAATCCGGTAATGATGCCGATCAGATTATTTTTTGGGCACGCATTCCCATGATGTTGTTGGCGGTTTTATTCGGATGGATTCTCTATGCATGGACACGGCGCCGATTCGGCTCCCGCGTTGCTTTGCTTTCATTATTTCTTCTCGCTTTTTCACCCACATTTCTTGCGCATTCCCGCTATGTTACAACCGATCTTGCCGCGGCATTCGGATTTCTTATCGGTATTATGGCATTTATTGATATTCTTGAGCGCCCCACACGAAAACGCATCGTTATTGCCGGTATTGCTCTTGGCGTTGCGCAACTTCTCAAGTTTTCCGTAGTTCTCCTTCTTCCGGTCTACGCCATTGTGACTCTTTTATGGATATTGTCGCATGCGTATGAAGAAAATATTTCTCCGAAAGAACGATTGCGCCATATAATACGGCATACCTTCCGGCTTCTCGGAAAATTTGCGATTGTCGGCGGCATTGCCCTCTTTATTATCGCTCTTGTGTATGAGTGGCATATATGGAACTACCCTCCGGATCGGCAACTGGCGGATGCGCAAGAATTTTTAAGTTCGTTCGGGCGGCGGTCTTTGGTTAATATAGACTTTTGGCTTATAGAACATCGCCTAACGCGCGGTATCGGGCAATATATATTAGGCGTACTTATGGTAGTACAACGTGCGGCGGGTGGAAATACGACATACTTCCTTGGTGAAGTGACAAATACCGGATGGACACATTATTTCCCCGTTGTATATGCATTAAAAGAAACGCTTGCCCTGCATATTCTTACCATTGTTGCTATCGGTGTTGTATTCATACGGTGGGGACACACAAAGAGTTTTGCACTCGGCCGCTGGATACGCGAACATAGCGCGGAAACGACCATGCTTGTTTTTATTGCCGTATATTGGTGGTACTCCATACGCTCACCGCTTAATATCGGCGTACGACATGTACTGCCCACCTTTCCTTTTATCTACATATTGGTTTCCAAACAAATTGTCGCATGGATTGGAGACGTGCGTACACCAAACCCCAAAACGGCGGAAGGCGTTATGCGTGAAATCTATTATGAACATATCACCGCTCTCCCTAAACAGCTTTTTCTAACCGTTACTCTTTTCTGGATCGGCTTTTCGGTACTCACCGCATACCCCTATTATCTTAGCTATTTCAATGGTATTGCCGGCGTTAGAGGAGAAGGATACCGTTATGCGGTTGATTCTAATTTCGACTGGGGACAAGACTTAAAGCGTCTTCGAGATTATGTAGATAATAACCACATAGATCATATTGCCGTAGATTACTTCGGCGCCGGAGATTTATCATACTATTTCGGAGAAAAAGTAGAGCCGTGGTGGTCATCCCGCGGGGCTCCCAGCGGGTACTTTGCCATTTCCGCTTCTTTCCGCCAGGGCGCGTACGGAAAACTCATACCGTCCCCTTCTCTTTCCAGTCGGAATGAAGAAGATTTATACATATGGCTTCGATCCTACGAGCCTATTGCGCGCGCAGGACAATCAATATTCATCTATAAACTACCGTAACAAATAATCCGTATTATTTGTCATTGTACTTAAAAAATACTTTTTGCGGCAAGCGTATATCGATATACGAAAGATTATCATGATTGGTGATGTGTTCTTCCAAAACAAGGAATAGATTTTCAAGTCCGCGCGTACTGTCTTCGCCTGCTTCAAATATAATATCCCACCCCTCGTTTGTATGAAATACGCGTTCACCCTCATATGATGCGTCTATTCTAACTTCCTCAACACGAATTAATGTTTTTTCTTCGATGATTCGCACCATTGCATCTAAAACATGCATATCATCCGCGGAAATAGCTTCGTCTCCTAATGAAAAGCGCCTCCCTTGCTTCGTTATAAATCGTGTTACCACGTGTCCGCGTAAATTGGGGGCCTCCGCAAACAAAACACCGTTACCGTCTATATAAAAACACGCCTCATTATTATATTCCTCGTTTTCAACGGCACAAAAAATGCCCACATGCGTACGTTCCTCTATGGTAATGTGCAGTTCGGGAGGTATTTGTAATATGTACGAAACATGCGCACTCGCTATATCGGGGTATGTTTCCAGCAATCGGTTTGCGATAGACTCCGGCCGAACAAAAAGAATATTACTGCGCGGAACCATTCCGCCGAATGTTCCCTTTAACATCTCTTCAGCTATCCCGCGCACCAATTCATCCGGCACCGTACTTGTTCCTTCCGTTGTTATGTTCGCCACCCGCAAGTACGGAAGAAATACCGCCGCACCCAAAAAGACGAGAATACCCCCTATGGGAAGCGCTATACGGAGCAATATATTTCGTATTCTCTGCTGTTTCTGCCTGCTTCTATTTTTTGCGAGAATGGATCCTTTTTTGACTGTTTTATTTTTCCCCAACATATATGCGGTAATTATACTACGGTACGCGTTATATCCGGATTAATGCGTGTAGATATCTCGGCAACACGTAATATCCGCGGACTGATACGTGTGGGAACTTCGTAATTAATACTTCCTACCTTGCGTGCAATTTCTTCGGGAGTAATATGCTCCCGTTTTTGTTTTCCCATTAATACCACCTCATCTCCTATACACGCTTTTGGTATATGCGTAACATCCACCATGCATATATTCATGCAAATATTTCCGGCAACCTGTGCCCTCTCTCCGCGCACTAGCACAGTCCCCTTATTTGAAAGATGGCGCCAGTACCCGTCCCCGTACCCCACCGGAAGAATGGCGAGCTTTATCGGTTTTTTTGCCGTATATGTTCTGTCATATCCAACCGTACCCCCCTTTGGAACATCTTTAATCTGTACAATACGTGTTTTCCATGTAATTACGGGTTTTAATAGAGCTGATTTACCTACGCGATCCCTCACTTCTTCGGACGGATACATGCCATATAGTCCCACACCCCATCGCACCATGGTAAACCGTGTTTCCGGATACAAAAGCAGTGACGCACTCGCCGCCGTATGCACATGAGCCGGATGAATATGCGCCGCAGAAAGCATCGCCCGCGCCTGTTCAAATTGCTGTAACTGCTCTTTATAATAGCGGGAGGAAAGATTTTCCGTATCAGAAAAATGCGTATACACTCCCTCCACCTCTATGTACTTCTTCTGCCGGATAAGCAACGTAATAAATTCCGGCATATTATCCGGAAAAATTCCCTGGCGGTAAGTTCCCGTTTCTATCTTAAGATGTACGCGCGCCTTTTTCTTTACCCTTTTTGCCGCTTCCGCGATGGACAAAAGAGTATCGGAATCGTACAGTGCCATACTGATATTCTTTTTTACGGCATCAGCAATTGAAGGTTTTGGCACATAACCAAGAATAAGTATGGGATTTTTTTTATGATCTTTTCGGAGAATAAGAGCTTCCTCTATGGAATCTACCCCAAACCACAAATCGGAAGTGAGACCTCCGGATATTCGGAAGTCTCGCTTCCGATTTAACGAGTCACTGTTTTTTGATTCACTTTTATCGGGTTCGGCTGTGAGTATATTCGCCACCTCGCGCAACCCATGACCATACGCGTTCGCCTTTACAATTGCCATTACCGAAACGGCATTTCCCGCTATCTTTTGCGCCACATTAAAATTATGCCGCACAGCGGCGGCATCCACCTCAACCCACGTTTTATGATGCGACATTTGATTTTTTATCATCTTTCTTCTTGCTTCAATTTCTGTATTCTATCTTTCCCCACCCACTTTCGCAGAACTTCCGGTACTATGACTGATCCATCCGCTTGCTGGTTATTTTCCAATATTTGAATAAGAATGCGCGGCGTCGCTACCATAGTGTTATTAAGTGAATGCGCAAACCGCAAGTTTCCTTCTCCGTCCCGATAACGAATATTCAGCCGACGCGTCTGAAAATCATGAAAATAGGACGACGAGTGCGTTTCTCCATATTTGTTTTGAGATGGAATCCATGCTTCAATATCATATTTTTTTACCTGTCCGAGCCCTAAATCTCCACCGCAATTCACTACCACACGATACGGGAGACCGAGTTCAACCATCATATCCTCCGCGTTCTTGGTAAGCGCCTCATGCCATCTGACCGATTCTTCATGATCCGCACGACAGAGCACCACCTGTTCCACTTTAAAAAATTCATGAACGCGGTAAAGCCCTTTCGTGTCTTTCCCATAACTCCCTGCTTCGCTTCGGAAACATGGTGAGAGCGCCGCTGATAATTTTGGAAATTCGTTCTCGTCTAAAATTTCATCTTCATACATGCCCATCATCGGAACTTCCGCTGTTCCCGCCAGATATAAATCTTCCCCTTCTATTTTGTACACTTCGTCTTTTCCTTGCGGAAGCCATCCGGTTCCCACAAGCGTAACGCCGCGCACAAGAGCGGGAGCCATATGAATCGCAAATCCTTTTTGTATCAGTTTTTCAAATGAAAACTGCCATAATGCCTGCGCCAACAATACTGCTTCATTTTTTAAAAAATAACCGCGAAATCCGGAAACTTTCGTTCCGCGCTCAAAATCAGCCAGATCAAGATCTTTCAAAAGCGCAATATGATCTTTTGGCTCAAAATCAAATCGGGGCGGCTCACCCACCCTGCGAAGCTCCTGATTTTGTGCGTCCGATTCTCCTTCCGGCACGGAAAGATCCGGAATATTCGGCACCAAAAGAAGCAAACGCATATACTCCGTTTCTATCGGTTTTAATTCCTCTTCTTTTTTGGAGAGTTCTTCCTTTGCGGAACGAAGACCGGCAATAACCTGTTCCCGTTCGATTGCATCCGTTATACGAGGAACGCGTTCACTCTCCGCATTATGCCTGCCGCGCAAGACATCAACCGCCTGCACGCATTCACGGCGCTTTTTATCCAACGTTAACAATCTCTCTATATCAATAGAAATATGCTTTTTCCGAGCGGCCTCCCGCACAATATCCGTGTGCTCCCGTATAAAATGTATGTCCAACATATCTTCCAGACTAGCATATACCCCTTTAGAATTTAAGTCCGCGAACAAGGGTAGTAAATTGCTTCCCGCGTTCTTTTGCGTTTTCAAACATATCAAAACTCGCCGCTCCCGGTGAAAATATAACGGAATGCGCCTTTTGCGCAAGAGCTCTCTTATATGCCTTATGTACAGCATTAAAAAGCGTATCTACCGGCACAAGAGGGACAACTGTGCCCGCAATATCCTTGCATACTTTTTCTGTATTTTCCCCCAATATAATAACGGCTTTTATGCGCGATTCATCAAGTGCTTTTTTAACGACCGTATAAGAAAAATTCTTGTCTTTTCCTCCCATAATAAGAATGCCGGATTCCTTCTCGGTACGTATGGCGGCCACTGTTGCAAAAGGATTAGTGGAAGCCGAATCGTTATAAAATGAAATGCCATTAACAGATCGAATATACTCCAAATGATACGGCAGTCCACGAAATGACCGTATGCCTCTCTTGATTTCACCCGCCGTACATTTCATATATGCCGCTACAGAGGATGCCATAACGGCATTTTCATAATTATGAATCCCGGGCACACGCACGTCATCCTTCTCAAATCCGTATGGCTTTGCCGTATCCACGACTTTTTTTATGCCTGCGCTTTTCCTTGCTACGCGCACTGCCGATAAATTCCCTTTTGCATAAAAAACAATATCTTTTTTTGTTTGATTTTTAGCGATATATGATTTTGCATCTACATACTCCCGGAAGGTTTTATGTGCGTCCAAATGATCCGGTACAATAGGAAGCACAACCGCTATATGAGGAGAATATGGCAGATACTGAAGCTGAAAACTGGAAAGCTCCAGGATGATGATTGATGTTTTTTTGAGTTTTGGAAGAAGTCCCAGCATGGGAGCGCCAATATTGCCCGCAAGGTACACATCCTTCTTTGCCGCTTTCAGTATGGCATACAACATGGTTGCGGTTGTTCCTTTTCCTTTCGTACCGGTAATGCCAATAATGATTCCCTTCGCATGCCTAAAGAAGAGCTCCGTGGCACTCGAAAAACAAACTCCTTTTTTCCGGGCTTTTATAATTTCCGGCAATGCATATGGAATACCGGGTGTTTTAAAAACAATATCGTATTCATCAAGATGAGTAAGATATTCCGGGTTATTTTTTTTATCCAAAATAGTAATTTGCGCATTTTTATAGCTCGGGGACGTGCGTAAAAAACGGTGTACTGATCGCCCCTCTTTTCCATGACCCAAAATGGCAACCTTTTTTATGTTCTTCATAGACATACACTACATCAATGCACTGAAAGAAAAAAGACCCCTAAAAGAGGTCTGTTCATGAATCGTCACTCATCCAATTACATGCAATTTCGACAAGTTGTTCCCTTCTATCTTCGGATGCGGAATAACACTCAAACGTGCCGCCATGCTCTCCCGAGATAATAACGTGCCGTTTTTTCTTATTAGCGGCAAACATAAAGTACGTCTCCGTTACTTCGAAAGGAATAATGGCATCGTCCTCAAATGTAAACAGGAGAAGAGGAACATTCGATTGTTTAAGAATCTCGAAAGATTCAGAATCCATCCAGCTTCCCGGCTGACGTAGAATCTTCCTAAAGTTTTCCCCGAACGGAATTTTTCTATCAACAAGAACAGATGAGAATGCTCCCGGCGCAGACAAGATAACTCGTGATACCAAAGGTTCGGCAGACAAACATGCCGCAATATGACCCCCCATACTGTGTCCCCATAAAATTTGTTTCAGTTTGGGGTAGTGGCATGCAAGATACACCAAAATATATTGTGTATCAATAATGCGTGTGTGAAGTCCCGTATGTTCAAAAAATATGTTAGAACCGCTACTTGCATTCATGCCACGATAGTCAAAAAAGGCGATGCCGTACCCTGCCTTAAAGAACTTCTGTAAAAGAAGTAAAGACCGCCATCTATGAAAGTCCAATGAACCTCCATAACAAAAGATAATAATTGCCGTGGCGCCTTCCGGTACGGCAACACTTATATCAACCGTATCACGAGGATTCACATTAGGAATGGACACCTCATGAAAATATTCCGGCTTGGCGGAAACCACAAAAGGCCGATATTCCATTATCATAACTTCCTCCCAGGATTACAATGTATCCGGATGGTGAGCGGTGCAATCATCCAAGCTTCACGGAGAAGCCTATTACGTTAAAGGACGCTTAACCACATAAGAAAGACTGGTTAAAGGTGGCTCGTTTTTATCGCGCCGATAAGAGAAAAATGTTTTACCGTTGCCATAACAAAAGGTACAGGCGGATGACAGCTCAATATGATGCTGTGGAATGCCAAGATCAACCGCCTGTTGGCGTATAATACCCGGTAAATCAAGTCGATACCCCCCGCATTGGACTTCGGGAAAACCTTCGAATACCTTAAACGAGTATTTCATTTCTCTCCTCCTTATTAATGTTCTTCTGCAGAGAATATATACCGTAAATGATATAATTGCAATGTGAAGCATTATAGATTATACCTATGGGATGGCTGTTGATTTTATATCATTACGACCTACTCTGCCGTCCACGCCAGGCGTGTACTTTTTTCGAGGTGAGCGCGGAAAAGTATTGTACGTGGGAAAAGCGGTAAATATACGCCAGCGTCTTGCATCCTATTTTACGAAAAGTACCAATCTCACACCTGCTAAAAAAGAAATGCTGGAACGCGCTCGCACTATCACCTGGCAAGATGCCGATTCCGAAATTGACGCCCTATTGCAAGAAGCTTCCTACATCAAAAAACACCGCCCTCCTTATAACATTGTTCTTAGGGATGACAAATATTATTCTTTTGTTGAAATCACAAAAGAACAGTTTCCCCGTATATTCATCGTTCACCGCCCTACATTATCTGTGACCGATCAAAAAAAATCCTCTTCCTTAAAGAGTGAGTTCATCGGCCCGTTTACCAATGGATATGGTCTTAAGAATATACTTCGCTCCCTTAGAAAAATATTTCCGTACTGCACATGCAAACAATATCATACGCGCCGATGCCAGCAGGCACAGCTGGGACTTTGCGCCGGCATATGTTGTCTGAAAAATTATACGCCGCCCGGAAAAGAATTGGCGGCGTATCAAAAAAATATCCGCTATATCCGAAATGTTCTCTTCGGCAGGCAAAAACAGCTTATGAAAACACTCGAACGTACTATGCAAACGGCAAGCGCTCAAAAACGGTTTGAAGATGCGGCGCATGCCCGTGATCAACTTAGGCGACTTTCGCGCATATTCGCCCACAGCCGTGTCATAAAAAAAGAATATGGCGTTCAAAATCAAAAAGGACTCTACGAACTGCGTATGCTTCTTAAACGTGAAGAGACGCCGGAACGTATAGAGGGGTATGATATTTCAAATATCCAAGGCGCGTTTGCAGTTGGTTCTTTGGTAGTGTTCACGGATGGCATGCCTGATAAAAATGAATACCGTAAATTTCGCATTAAAACGGTAGAAGGAGCAAATGATCCCGCTATGATGAACGAAGTGCTTACCCGTCGCTTTGCTCATACGGAATGGACAATACCAGACGTTATCCTTATTGACGGAGGGCGTGCTCAATTACATGCCGCCGTTGCCGCCTATAAAACATCTCCTTTATTTACGAGGTCGAATCTCATAACTATTATTTCCATTGCAAAGCGTGAAGAAGAATTGTATATCCCCGGACAAAAAATGCCAATACCTCTTAAGAAAGTACCGACATCGCTTTTGTATTTACTCCAACAAATTCGTAATGAATCCCATCGGTTCGCCATTTCCTATTACCGCAAACGCCACAGAAGAGAGCTCCTCTAAACTTTGGGTGAATTTTTCTTGCGTCTCCCTTTTTTAAATGTAAGAAAATCTTTTACTTCAAAAGAAAAACCCGCCGCTGACTTGTGTCCTCCACCGCCATAACGCTCTGCCAATTCCGCAACATTCACGCTTCCGTCCGAACGGAGAGATACGATAATTTTATGCTCACGACGCGACCACATAATTGCTACCGGACTTCCGTGTTTTACCAGCGTATGCCCCAATTCGGAAACATATATATTGGTGTTTACCATCTTGCATACATATCCTTCAAAATTAACATCCTCCGCACTTGCCGCCATACGTCCAATACGCCGATCCATTTGCCGAAGCAAAATTGACCCTTCATCAAGATATTTTTTTTCTTCACCCGCTTCAACATCACGCACTAATTTATCCCATACCGCAAACTGCGCATCATAAAGCTGAAGAGATGCCATTATTTTTTTGGTACGCGGCAGTTTAAATTTCCACAAATCGGAATCTTCTATGTACTGCAATAATTTGGGAACTTTCTCTTTTGGGTGAAAATATTTCCATGACAATACCGCGCCGGAATGGAGTACGTCATACGCATATTCATCCGCGAGTTCTGCGGCTTCTTTATTGGTAATATGATGATCTATAACCGTAAGCGATGCGACATCCTTTTTTATGTCTTTTATAACATCCTTTGGAAAAGAGCAATCGACCGTATAGACCGCCTTTCCGCGAGCGGCCGCCGGGAGTTCCCGATTACTGGGCGGTACCGGAATATAGAGAGCGCGTGTTTTAAACTTTTTCCATGCCGCCCAAGCCGCCGCAAATCCGTCCGGACAATCGGCATGGTAAAGAATAACCCGTTCCGTGTGTACGGATTTTTTTTGTTTAAATTGCTTTTTCATCAAAAAATATGTTATTTTTTAGACCGATTTTTGATCTTTTTTGAAGACGTGTCCTAGAAACCACTAGGGTTTGCTACTGTATTGAAAGACGACATTACCATACTGCCCGCCTCGTTGGTGACAAGCTGTTCCTGTTCGATAAAAAACTGATGATCATCCGCCGTATCAACATACAAAACCGCCGCATATTCTTCCCCTCCTTCCGTTCCCCGGAGAAGTTCAACATCTACGTCCGTATGCATGCCCGCGGGAAACCACGCGGCTCCCAAAACATTACCGAAAACACCTTGCGATACCTCCCGTACAGCTACCCATCCCGAAACTGCCAACCCAACACGTGTAATGCGTACGCTATTTCCGGCACGCTGATTGTCTACAGAAATGACATTCTCCCCTGCCGTGGAAACAGCTGTTTCCATCGCGTCCATGCTTTCCATACCGGTAACGTCATTTGCGGTATTATTTACGGTATCAGAGGATGTATCTTCATTGTCCATATTACCCGGTATCTCAAACGGAACATCGCTGATATCTGTTATTTCTTGTCCGTCCCCGTTTTGTAAGTTCGAAACCCCATCTGTATTTCCGCCAAAAAGGGACGCCGAACCAAATCCTATAAGAAAGGCTACGATAGCTACTACAATAACATCTGCATTTTCTTTAATTTTCTCCCACATGGTATATATAATGAGTTAATAACTCCCCCTCTGAATATATACGAAAATATCTAATACACGTCTATCATACACATGAAGAACACTAAAAGTCAAAGATTCAAATATACCATACGGTATTGGTATAAAAATCATGCTCCCGCATTATCATGGCGAGAAACACGTGATCCATATGCTATTTTTGTATCGGAAGTAATGCTTCAGCAAACACAGATACCCCGCGTACAGGAAAAATATCCCTTATTCTTAAAACGTTTTCCTACCATAACTCATTTGGCAACAGCACCGCTTGCAAGTGTTCTTATTGAATGGCAAGGCATGGGATATAATCGGCGCGGTATATATTTGAAACGCGCCGCTGAAATAATACAATCGGAACACGGCGGCATTATTCCTAAAACAATTCATGAGCTTGAACGCCTCCCCGGCATCGGACCATACTCCGCACGCGCCATTCAATGTTTTGCTTATGGCATATGCGAACCATTTGTAGAAACAAATATACGCCGCGTTATTATTCATGAATTTTTTCCGAAAAAACAATCCGTTGCAGATGACGCCATACTGGCTATTCTCTCCTCTATCGAGCCCCAAACAAAAAAACGCGAATGGTATTATGCGCTTATGGACTACGGGCGCGACGGCTTAAAGCATGTGCCGAACCCAAACCGTCGCAGTAAGGGATACGCAAAACAATCGAAATTCGAAGGATCAAATCGGTATATTCGCGCTCAAATTCTTAAGTATATTCTTGCCAATAAAAAAGCGACGAAGGAAGAGCTTTTTGCGTTGCTTACGGACAATCCCCATATTAAGGATCTTTCTTCAAAAAAATATACCGAGATTCTCGCTAAACTACATAAAGATACTACACTCCGGCGAAAAGGAAAATTTTATATGGTATAAGAATACAAAAACATACAAATAATTATGGATGTTTCTATTTACTTTTATCGGCGAGTTGCCAGGTAACAAGAAGAGGACTTGCAATAAAAATGGAGGAATATGTTCCCAACACCGTTCCTATGGTAAGGGCAAGTGCGAACATTCTCGTTGATTCCCCACCCCAGACATAGAGCGTAATAAGAACAAAAATAAGCGTTATTGACGTATTAATGGAACGAATAATATTTTCCCGGATACTCATATTAACCGTTATTTCAAAACTATCTCCCGTACGTTTTTTTAGATTTTCCCGCACGCGATCAAATACAACAATGGTATCATGCACCGAAAAACCGAGAATGGTAAGTAGTGCCGTTATAAAAAGGGCATCTATTTCAACGCCATGATAAGCTCCTAAATAGGCAAAAACACCCGTGGGAATAAGAACATCGTGAAGTAGTGCCACGATAGCTATAAGACCGTATTTCCATGACTGCACCGGCTCTGATACTTTCCGAAACGCCCATGCAATATAAAACACGATAGCGATCATAACAAGCGCAAGTGCTATAATTGCGCGCTGTTTTAGTTCTCCTCCAATGACCGGTCCTATGGAAACAAATCGTTTTTCCGTAAAAGATCCCTGTTCTTCCACTGCGGCAAGAACGCGCTGATGTGCGTCTTCATCCAGATCCCGCATACGAATAAGCACACCCTGCTCTTCCGTGGGCTGAATACGCACCTCCCCGAAACCCAATGCCTCAATACTACTTTCCAAATCACCGGAAGCAGGGGTAGTCGCATCAAATTCCAACTCCACCAAAGATCCTCCGGTAAAATCTATACCCAAGTTAAACCCCCACAATAAAATGGCCATAATACTTACCGCCGAGAGAATCGCCGATATACCGTACCATATAGTTCTTTTTCCAATAATATCCATATACTAAATTTATTTTACGCCAAAAAGTTTTCGCACCATCATGCCCTCATTCCACGAAAAAGCGCGAAGAAACGTGCGCGTAATAGTAATTGCTGAAAACATACTCACTAAAATACCAATACCCAACGTAAGGGCGAATCCCTGAATAAGACTGCTTCCAAACCAATAAAGAATGGATGCCGTAATAAGACTTGAAACATTGGAATCGCGAATAGACGTCCATGCACGCACAAACCCTTCTTCAAGCGCATTTTCTATGGTACGCCCTCTCGCCATTTCTTCTTTGAATCGCTCGAATATAAGAATATTGGCATCCACCGCAATACCGATGGAAAGAATAAAACCAGCAACTCCCGCGGCCGTTAGTGTAACAGGGATAAGTTTAAAGATGGTAAGTACGATAACCGTATACAAAAGAAGAGCAAGTACGGCAAGAAGTCCCGGTAATCGGTACCACCCTATCATAAACAAGGCAACGACAATGAGTCCGTATATACCCGCGGTTATATTGCGCACCAGCGACTCCGCTCCCAAAGATGCCTCCACGCTTTGCTGGGAAATAAGAGTAATCGGGACCGGAAGTGCTCCGGAATTTAAGCGACGCACCATATCACGCACCTCATCTGCCGTAAAATTTCCTGTGATTTGTGCCGTACCTCCCGCAATTTTTTGCTGTACCACGGGCGCGCTAACAAGAATGCCATCAAGATAAATTGCCACCTGACGACCAATATTTTCCTCTGTAATTTCTTCAAATAAAGCGGCTCCTTCTTCATTAAATCGAAGTGTTACATGCGGTTGTCCGCTCACGCTATCAAACGCCACATCCGCCCGCTCCAAAAATTTCCCCGTAAGCTTGGTCGGTACAAAAAACTCATCCGCTGAAATGCTTTCCGCTTCGGGATCTATCGGTTCTTCCCGTTCCGTGCGAAATTCCAAAAAAGGCGTCTCGCCAATAAGACGAATCGCCTCGTTAATATCTTTAATACCTGCAAGCTCCACAATGAGACGCTGACTTTCTCCCGACTGCTCCACCTGAATAAGCGGCTCCGCAACACCAAACACGTTCACGCGCCGCTCGATAACATCCCGGAGTCCTTCCATGGATTCCTCTACGTCTCCCGCCGGAATTTCCGTTATGTCGGCCTGGTATACAAGGTGCGTCCCTCCCTGTAAATCGAGTCCTAATCGAAAAGGACGCTCAAACAACGGTACATTTTCTATAAAAGGAATATGCGCCGGAAAGACGAAAAGCCCGGCAACCCCGCCGACGATAAACAACAGAAGACTCATCATACGTGCTTTTGCGCTTTGTGACATATTCTTACAGATTCTCTACCTCTATTCCCATACTTCGTGCCGTGCCTTCGATAATACGCATTGCCGCTTCTGTATCGTTTGCGTTTAGGTCTTCCTTCTTGCGTTCCGCCATATCACGCACCTGATCGCGCGTTACCGTGCCAACTTTTTTACGCAACGGTTGTCCGGAACCTTTATCCACTCCCGCGGCCTTTCGAAGCATATCGGATGCCGGAGGCGTTTTGAGTTTAAAATCGAATGTCCGATCCTCGTAAATGGTAATTTCTGCGGGAATAATATCATCTCCTTTATCTGCCGTTGCCTGATTAAATTTATTTACAAAATCTCCAATATTAATACCATGAGGTCCCAATGCCGTTCCTACGGGAGGTGCGGGCGTTGCTTTCCCGGCTTTAATTTGAAGTTTAAGAACCGTTTTTATTTTTTTATTGTCTGCCATATATAATGAATGGTGAATAAGCGACTAGATACGTTTTACCTGCAAAAAATCCAATTCTACCGGTGTTTCGCGTCCAAAAATGGATACAAGCACCCGAACCTTTCCCTTCTCTGCATCAACTTCCGACACCTTTCCTTCGTAATCCTTAAATGGTCCGTCTGTGATTTTTACCGTATCTCCCTCGGTAAAGTCAACAGTGTGCTTCGGTTCATCTTCGCCCATGCGTCCCAGCAATATTTCCATCTCCTCTTCAGAAAGAGGGGTTGGGGTTGTTCCCGAACCGACAAAACCCGTTACCCGCGGTGTATTTCGAATAACATACCATGAATCGTCCGTCACAATCATTTCCACAAGTACATATCCGGGATACACTTTTTCCTCGGTAACTCGACGCTTTCCGCCTTTAATTTTTATTTTTTTCTCGGTAGGAACAAGAACGGTAAAAATCTTATCCTCCATACCCATAGATTCAATACGCTGGCGTAAATTACGCGCAACGGCATCTTCATAGCCGGAATAAGTATGTACCGCATACCAATTCCGACCAAATTCAGCTGTTTGTTTTGCCATATGAAAATGAAGTGGACGGTAAGAGATTGATAATTATAGACAATTACTCACCGTATTCCACCTACTAGAGAATAAATGCCTCCAATAAATATTGAAAAAGAATATCAAGAAAACCCAAAAATATCGCAACAACGATGGAAATAAAAACAACCGCCGCCGTCATGCGAAGTGTTTCTTCTCGCGAAGGCCACGTAACACGCTTGAGCTCTATACGCGTTTCCGCAAAATATGCTGTAAGTTTTTTTATCATAATCAGCTGTAAGCGTATGAAAGCAGTCAGGGAAAGATACGCTTTTCGTTAAAAATCATTTTTAAAAGGCCCCCCGACGGCCCACAAGACCACGATACTATACTACCAAAAGAAAGTCAATACGATTTCCGGTTAACATATGCCTCCTGGCATATTATAGTTTCCGGATCGATGTACCTCGCACGGCGCTCTCGCGCCACGCAAGACGATCCGGT
>PFEF01000001.1:21561-44768 GCA_002793915.1 Candidatus Ryanbacteria bacterium CG10_big_fil_rev_8_21_14_0_10_43_42
ATTTTCGCGGTGCCACTTCTCCGCCCATCAAAACATCAAAAATATGATCCGCTTCTTCAGCGTCCTTTACGGTAACCTTAAGAAACATGCGGCGCTCCGGATCCATAGTTGTCTCCCATAGTTGCTCGGGATTCATCTCTCCCAGTCCCTTATAGCGCTGGATATTAAACCCTTTAGTTGCTTGCGTGCCTCCCTCCGCCTCATTGTCGGATTCTTCGCCTTCATTCGTGTCTTCATTTTTTATTTTTTCACTCTTTTTATTTTTACCTTTCGCTTTTTCTTCTTTAGCGGCTTGCATTTCAGTAAGAACTTTTTCTTTCTCCGCTTCCGTATATGCATAACGAAACTCCCGTCCACGGCTAATTTTATATAAAGGAGGTTGAGCGATATACAAATACCCCGCTTCCACTATAGGGCGGAAATAACGATAAAAAAGCGTCAGAAGAAGTGTGCGGATATGCGCCCCATCCACATCGGCATCCGTCATGATAACGATTTTATGATACCGAAGCTTGTCTATATTAAATTCATCCGCAATGGCCGCACCCAATGCGATTACAAGAGCTTTAATTTCTTTGGAATCAAGCATCTTATCCAGACGCGCGCGCTCCACATTTAATATCTTCCCTCGAAGAGGCAAAATTGCCTGATTACGCCTGTCGCGCGCCTGTTTTGCGGATCCGCCGGCAGAATCTCCCTCAACAAGATACAATTCCGATTCTTCCGCTTTTTTTGACTGGCAATCCGCCAACTTTCCCGGAAGCGTCATCCCGTCCAAAAGACCCTTGCGCAGAATAGTATCTTTGGCAGCCTTAGCTGCTTTGCGCGCCTTTGCCGCCAAAATTACTTTTGCAACAATGGCGCGCGCATCCGTCGGATGTTCTTCCAAAAACATACCGAACGTTTCCGCGAACATGGATTCGGTAATAGTACGCGCTTCGGGGTTTCCTAATTTTGATTTCGTCTGTCCTTCAAATTGCGTCTCTTGTAATTTTATAGAAATGACCACCGTAAGACCTTCCCGTACATCTTCCCCCGTAAGATTTTCTTCGTCCTGTTTAAGAGCACTACTCTTACGTGCGTAATCATTAAGTACCCGCGTAAGGGCGGTGCGAAATCCGGTAATATGCATACCCCCTTCAGGCGTATGAATATTATTCGCAAATCCCATCTCGCGCCCCTGCAGGTCATCCGCATATTGGAGCGCTATTTCTATAAACGCCTCATTAACATCTTTGGAGGCATAAAAAATAGTCTCATGTACCGGCGTGATATCACGATTAAGATATTTTACATAAGACGCAATACCTCCCTCAAAATGAAATCCATAATGTTGTTCGTTTTCGGGATCACGTTCATCGCGAAGAGTCATCCTAATTCCGCGGGTTAAGTACGACTGCTGACGCGCACGGTCCAAAATGCGCTTCCAGTTAAATTCCTTTTCCGTAAAAATATCCGCATCCGGCTCAAACGTAACCGCCGTTCCCTGCGCCGTACATGTACCAACTTTTTTGACCTGCGCCTTCGGTACCCCCCGGTTATATTCCTGGCGATAGAGCGCACCTTCCTTGCATACCTCTACTTTCATGTTGGTGGAAAGAGCATTTACCACCGATGCTCCAACACCATGAAGTCCGCCGGACACTTTATACGCCCCACCGCCAAATTTTCCGCCGGCGTGTAGGGTGGTCATAATCGTTTCCAATGCCGATTTTTTCGTTTGCTTATGAATATCAACGGGTATACCGCGCCCGTCATCGGTAACGCGTACACTATTTCCCGGCAAAATAACGGCTTCAATATGATGCGCATATCCCGCCATTGCCTCATCAATAGCATTATCGATAATTTCCCATACAAGATGATGAAGTCCATCCGGTCCGGTAGAGCCAATATACATCCCCGGACGCTTTCGAACCGGCTCGAGCCCTTCTAATACAAAAATGTCCTTCGCGCCATAGTCCGAAGATCCTTTATTGCCGGATGTCTTTTTTTCCTCTTTTTTAGCCATATATGGATCCATGGTAGCAAAAAATCATACACTACACCAGTATATTTTAGGAAGCCTTTCTTTTTGTAAAAATGGATAGAATTATTATTTCCGCACCTCCCACTCGAGATGTTCGTCGAACGCTTTCATGATTTTTTGCATAATACCATCGACATCGCTGTCTTTAAGAGTGTGTTCATGCGATTGAAACACCAAACGAAACACCAAACTTTTTTTCCCGTCCGGAATTTCACTTCCCTCATACATATCAATAAGATCCGTATCCACAAGCAACTCTCCCGCCGTATTCTCTATTACATCGTACAATTCTACAATGCGATCAGATACGGGCACGAGAACCGCTATGTCCCGCATTATAGACGGATAGCGTGATATGGGCCGAAATTCTTTTTCCTTGCGGACAAGCCGCGCCAAACCATCGGCATCGATTTCAAAAAGAGCAACTTCTCCCCCAATTGAAAATCGCTCCGCCATAATGGGATGAAGCTCCCCCATAGTACCTATGCGTGTGCCGTCTATTGTTATATGCGCCGCCCGATGAGGGTGAAATACTATATCATCCGCCGAAATATCATCAAAATGTGCCGTAATGCCCAGGGCTTCAAAAAAACGGGAAAGAGAGCCTTTAAGTTCAAAAAATGAATGTGCTTTTTTTGATTTTTGTTTATGCGCGATAAATCCCCCCAAATGACGCGCTTCATGATGCGTCAGATCTTTTGCGCGAGAAGTACCAAATACGGAACTAAGCTCAAACATACGCACCGTACTTTCATGCTTCAAATTTTCCGCGGCATTTCGTAAAAGCCCGGGCGTAAGATATGCGCGCATATACTGAAATTCCGCACGAGCGGGATTCTCAAGCTCCAAATACATATGCGGCGTGTCTCCCATAGATGCAATATCACCCGCACTTACAAATGCATAATTATATGTTTCCTGAAACCCAATACCTGCCAGTATATCTTTCATTACATTTTGAAAAAATACAACCTCATCTACACGGGGCGGAATAAGTTCTCCGCGGGGCGGTATCGCTTTTACATTATCATATCCATATATACGCCCTATTTCTTCTATAAGATCTTCCTCAATGCGCAAATCTGTCCTTGCGGGAGGAGGTGTCACTATAAGAAAATCTTTTTTCACTGCAACAGTACAATGCGCACGCTTTAAAAGCGCCTGTATATCCTTTCCCTTAAGTGAGACGCCAAGAAGACTGTTTACATATGCGGGACGTACGGCGATGTGCGGAGCGGATTCTTTTTTGGGATATATATCAAAAACTCCCCGTACGGCTTTTGCGCCGGATATTTTCGCAATCAGACTGCATAAGCGCATAAGAGCATCTTCAGCAAGAAAAGCACTCATGCGTGCCGAATACCTAACAGATGCATCGGTACGAATACCGGTTTGCTCCGACGTACGGCGTATGCCCGGTCCGCTAAAATGAGCCGCCTCCAGTATAATGGTATGCGTATTGGAAGTAATTTCCGCTCTCGAACCTCCCTTAATACCCGCAAGAGCAAGCGGATCATCTTTATCGGCTATGACAAGCATGCTCTCTTCCAAAACAACATCCTGCCCGTCAAGCGTTTTCATTCTCTCGCCTTTTTTAGCATTCCGCACAATAATTTCTTTTTTCCCGGTACCGGAAAGCGCCTGGTAATCGAATGCATGGAGCGGCTGACCTGTTTCAAGCATAATATAATTTGTGGCGTCTACAATGGCATTAATAGACCTAATACCACACACATCAAGCCGTTCCTTCAGCCATGCCGGAGATTCCTTTATCTGAACGCCCTGCATAACGCGCGCCATATAACGCGTACATGCCTCTTTATTTTTTACCGAAACGGTAAGCATATCCTTTATATTCGTTCCTTTTTCTTCCGTACATGCCGCCTTTGGAGAGACAACCGTAAGTTTTGTAACGGCGGCGATATCACGCGCAAGCCCCGCGTGTCCCGACGCATCGGCAACACGATTGGGAAGAATGGCAATCTCAAACATATAATCCTTTCCGTGCTTTTTATATTCCTCCACCTCAAACGCATGCATGGTTAATATGTCCGCCAATTTTTCAGGCGACGGAAGTTTGGGGATATATTCTTTCAGCCAATTGTAAGAAAATTTCATATGGTATAACAGTAAACACTAAATTAAAATTGCTTCAAAAACCGCTCGTCTCCCGCATGGAAAAAACGAATATCCGGAATATGATATTTCATCATTGCCACCCGGTCGATACCCATACCAAACGCAAATCCCTGCCAATATTTCGGGTTTAAGCCGGCCGCCTTGAATACATACGGATGCACCATTCCCGCACCAAGTATTTCAACCCATCCCGTGCGTTTACAAACCGAACATCCTTTTTTGCCGCCGCATATAACGCAACTCATATCAACCTCCACCCCCGGCTCCACGAAAGGAAAATAACTCGGACGAAGACGAATAGTCACTTCTTTTTGAAACAATTCGCTTAAAAATGTCGTGATAATATATTTAAAATGTCCCAGCGAAACATCCTCTCCAACCATCAGCCCCTCCAACTGATACAACTGAATCTCATGCGATGCGTCCGTGGCTTCATACCGAAAAGCGCGTCCCGGCACAATAATCCGAAACGGCGGCTGATGCGCTTCCAAATAACGCACCTGCACGGGAGAAGTGTGCGTTCGCAGTAACAGCCGCTCTTTCTCCGCTCTCTGTCCTTCGTCTTTTTTCTGCTTAATCCAAAACGTATCCCACATATCCCGCGCCGGATGATCCGCCGGAATATTAAGTGCATCAAAATTATAATGCTCCGTTTCTACCTCTTGTCCAACGGCAATAGTAAAGCCCAAGGAAGAAAAAATGCGCTCGATATCGCGGCGGATGATAGTAAGGGGATGAAGTCCTCCTCGCGGCATTTTTACACCGGGTTGAGTAATATCAATGCGCTCCTTTCCAAGCCGCTCGGCATGTTCCTGCTTATTTAACACACGGCGTTTTTCCGCAATCACATCTTCCAGAACACTACGAAGTAAATTTGCCTCCCTGCCAATGTGCTTACGCTGATCGGGAGATAGGTCTTTTACTCCGCGCAAAATGGACGTTACCTTTCCGGAACGACCAAGATACGCAATTTCTATGTCGCGTAATGCCGTGGTATCCGTTGCGCTTTCTATGGAGCGAAGTGCTGATTCTTTAAGTATGTCGAGTGCCTGCATACCCCTATGGTACACATGATAGAGGCCAAGAGCAACATCGTTATTCCTTGCCTACAAATAAAAACCGCGGACCCGTATAATCGTATTCCGGCATGGTCACTTCTTCCAAAAACATATCTTTCGGACGCACAAACATCCGAAACGCTCCGTAAAGAGGTATGTATAAAACCATTTTTCCCATTGTTTCGGAATGTGTTACCTCTCCTAAAACAAGATACATCTTTCCTTTATAATGCTTATATATTCCTTTTTGTATTTCACCCATATGTTTATATTATTACATGCATAATTATTGCATTTCCCTCTTCCACATACTAAACTGCCATCAAATAGTATAATTTACTTTACATTATGGAGGTTGTCATGAAAGGGACTGAAACAGATTTATCCGTTCACGTTCATATTGTGTATCCACCTCGCCCCGGTATTGTATGTGCATGCACTGACTGCCGAACGCATCTTCGGGAAGGAAAGGCAATTATTGAATTAACTCAGGGAATACGCTGTTTTATATTGGAAAAACCCCATACCGTCCACTGTTGCGGCGCAATGCGACACGTACCATTCACGTTTAAAAGCATTCGCGGCGCTTCCCGTTTTGCAAAGCGCCTTCGCCGCCGCCTGCAAAACCCTCATGTATTCTCTAACCTGCGTGTTATTCCCGGATCTCTCGTAACGCAATATTTTAAGTCATAATCGCTCACACGAGCGGTTTTTATTTATAATTTCTTAAACTAGCCAAATGCGATAAGCACCCCATTTTACTTAATCTTACAATAAAATAAGAATCATTGCTTTCCCGCTCATACTCACAATGTTAATATTTTTTGGCATATAAACTTCCACCATCTTCTATTCACTGGGAGCGCGGATAGGCCGTCTATTCACCCGCAAACTAAGCGTGAAGAAGAGAGGTGGAATGATATGTGGAAATACTGTGCCCTATATATACATATAGGAATAGGAAATCATTTTTGTGTCGAACTTGTAATATTTTGTCAATTATTTCAAAAGAAGAAGCTCTAACAAGAATGTTAGAGCTTAAAAACTGATATGCAAGGTAACGATATTACCTACCTGTTTTGGGTTTTTCCGGCATGCCATGCCTGATAACAATAGTAAACAGCACCTATAATTGCCCCAACACACGCAATAAGAAAAACGGGATTCATTTCATCTATTGGTGTTCCCATAACAACCTCCTATGCAGGAATTCTTAAAAATCTTCTTAATCGCACAATGCTTCTGTCGCTTACAAACGGAACGGCCGGACCGCCCGCAAGTCCTTCTCGTGATGGTGCAAACAGCTCATAGGATAAGTCATACAGCCAGCCGATAACATATAACATCGCCATTCCACCAAATGAGAGTAACTGCCCAACATACCAATACCACAAAAATGACGCCACGCCAACGACTAGCAGAATACGCACTAACTTTTCAGGTCGCGGAATTGTTGTAATGAGCAACACATTGGTAAACGTCTGTTGTAGAATCACCCCAAACAAAACTGCATATAGAAAATCCACAAAACCAAATAGAAACCCCTGGACCCGCTCTTCATTAGCATCTGCCACAAAACACCTCCTTTTAAGATTTTAAAAAAGCATTGCATAAAAACATGCGTACGTCAAAACCGCAGGCGGATATGATTGTTTACCCTATTTAAAAACAATCCTGCATTACCCCACACAAATGGCAGCCATATGGGGAAATTAAAAATATGCGGTTCCGTGTAACTCCAAGCGCCGTAGTGTATTACAAGTGCTTCACTCAACGGGCCAAATAGAAATGCGACAATATAAATTATGATCGCGCTTTTATACCGTTCTGTCATCATCATACCAATACCAACAGCAAGCAGAAGAACAACCAATACAAACGGTTGCCGCCAAAAAAATGAGGTAAGCAATAACGTCGTAATAGTCAGAAGTCCGTTAAGTATTGTTTTATTTCTTTCTATCATTTTACAAGTATACCCAAAAATACTCAGATGGTATATACATATTATTGTTGTGTCTATTCACCTGCAAACTAAGCGTGAAGAAGAGATATGGAATGTTATACATTACCCGTTTTAATCCTATATCATACAGGAAGGGAAATCCTTCGCTTAATGAATATTAAACGATAGTTTTGCAACCAAACACGCATATAAAAAGCCTATTGAATATTCAACAGGCTTTTATATTCCGCCACGAGAAAAAAATTAATTCGTCTCAACAATGCCAAATGATTGCGTTGCTGAATTCCACCGCAACCCCACATGCACATCCTCCTTTTCCGTTATGGCACCATTAGCATCGCTGGGTACATATATGCCGTCTATCATAACCGTGTCCCCCACCAAACTTACTTCTGCAGTGGTGAGATCCAGGTTAGGAATGAACGCCCTGTCGGCAGGACGCAGTACCGTGATGGTGTTGGTTTGCACAACTGTTCCGCGCGGCTGAAAATGAACCTCCATGCGCACCGTATGCGTTCCGGACCGAATCACCCCCCAATTCATGGTGGCGGTAAAGCCGCCCACCAAACCGGCGTTGGGATGCAGAGCCTCAACATCTCTGCGAGACGTACAGCATGCCGCCGTAGACGGAGGAAAATTATCTATGGTAATAATAACCTCCACCGACTCATTACTATCAGCAGCAACCCATCCTTGGATAGGGGCAATACCGGATATAGTACTGCCGTCAGCCGGAGACTCAAGCTGTGCCGTATTCTCGGCAAGAGCATCCGCGGACAAAGTACCGACCATTACCGCTACAGCCAACAAAGTCGCGATCTTCTTCATACGCAACTCCTTTCATAAGATGTAAATTTACGTTTACACTATCACGTGGTAAGAAAAACACAAGTGGGATACATAATTTATGCTTTATGTAATTACTTTTTTGTTTTGTGTTTTGTGTGTTTTGTTTGTTTTGGGGTCAGCCACCATTCTTTCCCAGCAATCACATATCATGATTTTCTACTGCCTCTTCTAATATATTTTCAAACATCGTGTAATCTTCATCAGGGAGTAACGATGATAACGGGGATAAGCGTCCCTGACCCCGTTATTTTGGGCATCAAAGCACTTTTCAAACTCTGCTTCTGATATTCTACGAAGTGCCATTGCTAATAAACGTATCCACTCCAAGTCTTCTGCCCCTTTGTCTATTATTTGAATTATTTTCCTAAATAACGTTTGGCCGCCACGTGTTGACGTGAGTAGTTTCAGTCTGGAAATAGCATTGTCTACCGACTCAAAATGTACTGTGTACTCTCTGAGCAATGTCTTTAGCTTTTCCTCACGAGAAGCTTGGTCAATTCTTTCAACCCATTCAAATAATTTGTTTAAACCAGGGATACTCGAGACAATTGCTCCAGAAGTTGCCTCCGCTAGAACACCTGCTATTTGCTGAGGATTTAGCTCAACCTCCTCTAATAAGTTTGGTGTCTCATTACGTTTAACTACAGTTGATGTGGTCTTTGACTTCCTTTTCTTTTGCATGTTTGAGGGTTAATAAATTCACAGCGGCTTTGAGAATTACGAGTTACCAACAGTTTTAATAGTTTGGGCTGGATTTATACTACTGTAGCGGTAATGTTCTGGTGTGAAAAGAACATATCAAGCAATAATTGCTTCGCTAACTTACGTATTTCGCGTTTTCCACAACCCAATTGTACCGATAACAGAAATAATTACCCCAAGTAGAATGTGGAAAATGTTCTCTGGTTCCTGTCTCCATAAACAATCCTGTGTGGACGTGAATAAGCAAAACTGCGTCTCTGCTGCCAATAAAATAATAGAAATCCCTAAAACAGTAATCCCCCAAAAAACAACTTTTCTAAACATATTAACAATTTATTCTAGTAACTCATTGACTCTATCTATACTACCCGCTACTCTTTCCCCGAAAGGATTACTGAATCCTCCATCTGCTGGATCGTTACGTGAGTCATTGTATATAGACCCTAGTAGCTCAGGATCGTTTGCGACATCTGGTGCAAATTCCTTCCACTTATCAATCTGCTGTTGCAAGAACGCTGCCCCAATTATAGCGTTTGTCTCATTGTTATTAAGAAGATGAATCATCTTTAATCTTTGCGGCATGTTGCCTCCAAAACTGAAAGTGTCATCATACAATTGATCTACATCGAAGTACCCTGCATTTGCGGCATTTTGTGCTGTTGATATTCTTATCTGTCCCAATCCTATAGATGTATCAATACCGAGCAATCCACCATAAACATCGGTATATGTATCTATGAAATTAACGTTTAATGCCCCTCGTCTCTCTTCATAAATATTTGCCGCAAGAATGTCTGCGCGTACATCGGGATATCTACTAGCTGCATTTTTAATATTTTCACGATTGAATCTTATATCCAAACCTGCTCGAAACTTAGGGAAGAGGATATACTCTCCAGTAGGATCAACAAGATTAACAGGATTATTTCTCCCATACGCATACATATTTAATTGTTGTGGATCAGCTAAGAAACTTTCTGGAACATCTCTGCTCGCAGGGTCTTGTGAAGTGAATCTTCCTTTCGCAGGATTCTGATACCTCGCCCCTGCATAATTTAGCCCCGTAGAATCATCATACTCATACCCCGTAAACTTCCGCTTTTCATTGAAGTTTGTGTCTTGGTTGTCTACTCGTAGTGCTCCAAATGGGTAATAGTCAAGAACCTGCACCACGTCCCCGTTATCATCAGTAATCACACTCGAACCAGACAGATGGTCCGTATGGACATAATTCGTTGTCGTCGCCGTCCCTACCACCTCAATCGTAGCCACTAACTGCCCGTTGGCAAAAATATGCTTGGTTGTGGTTGCGCTAGAAATGGAATAGAGGCTATTGGCGTAGGTGGTAGTAGCGAGATCGTTTTCCGCAAGAAATACCCTTTGCCCGGTGTGATCATAGCCGTAGCTTGCTGTCGCACTTGTTGAGGAAGCCTTCTTCATCCTTCCGACATAATCCCACCGGAAGTTCCAGGTGCCGTTTGAGAGAAGATTTCCGGAGTTTGAGTACGTTTGGGTCGCACCATTAATATCCGTCGCCGCATGCGGGTTTGCGTACCCTGTTTCGCCGTAGGTGTAAGATCCTACATCACTCTTGCTGGTGATGTTCCCAATACTGCTATACGCATACGTCCGCACATAGTCGCTTTGGGTGGTGGTTGCGAGCGTCGTTGAGGCAGACGTAAGGCGGTAGAGATCATCGTACACATATTGTATTGTCTTTTCTGTATCCGTCTCCGAGGTGTCCACTATCTTTGTGATATTCCCCACATTATCGTACGTATACACAAAGTTTTGTATGCCTCCGGTGGTTGTAGCAACTCCTGGTACACCTGCGGCAGCAAGAGAGAAGGTAGATGTTGCCGTACTCCAGGCACCCTCTTTCCCATCATCGTCGGAGAACCTGATGCGCCAGTAGTAGATGGTAGAAGACGCTAGCGCGGAGCCGCCATAGGAAAGCTCGGGACTGCGGTTGCCTTCCGTGGTGGTTGCCATGGTGGTGGTTCCCGAATCCCAGTCGAGTATGGCCCAGTCTCCAATGGACGAGCTTGATACTTGAATACGATACCACGGGGCGAGATCGCCGCTATCGGGATCATTGTAGATGGCGGAAAATTCGGGTGTGGGATCTGTTATGTCAGTTGGGTTTGTTTGCGACTCCGTTTGGAGTGATGTGGGCGCGGTGGGGGCTTGGTTGCCTACATTCCACGTAACCGTCAGCACCGGCTCGTTGCCACCCCCTGCTTCGGCGGAATCCATGCGACAACGCGCGGTCTGACCATTGCCTAACCCGGGATCAGTGTTGTCAAAGTCCCCACTTATGCGAAGGAACATACGAGTTGGTTCCGCGTCTCCAGCGTCTTTAATCCATAAGAGTCCTGTTCCGTTTAATGTAAAGCGCGTATCCCCTGTTCTCTCCCCAACAGATATATCGGTAATATCGAGCCGGTTAGACGCAATCTCGGTAGTTTGAATAGCATCATAATCCCCTGCCGCTAGTGAGCTATCCGTGCCATCCACTAATGCACCCGCTTCATCCAATACACATTCCTGATCCCCTGTAGGGTCACCCAGCAAACGCGCTGTCAACTGCAAAGTGGAAGAGGCAATGGTAGCCCCGCTTGTGATGACATCATCTGTTTCAAATACTACAATGCTTCGGGTAATAATGTGGTTCGGGCTAAAGAATGCCGTATTTATCTGGAATAGGTGTCAGGTACCTTTTTTAGGTCTCCCTCTTGAACGAGTTGTTAATCCAAGATCAAATATATCAATTATTTGTTTTGTCCATTGAGAACTACCATAAGGCCTTCCTCTATTTACACAATCACGCATCTCTTCTAAATCTATGCTTTTCTCTTTAGTGTTTACATAAGAGAGATAATCGTCCGGTATTCCGATAGGCCATTTGGTGAGGAGTTTTTTCTGTTGATCACTTCCATACTCCCTTCTCCAAAGACTAGACCATTGCCAGTTTTCTGCTTTCCTAACTAGGTTTGCGCGTACCGGATTTCTTTCTACGTATCGTACAAGCTGTGAAAAATACTCATTTGTTTGTACGGGGAAGGATTTGTATCTTCCCTGATAAAGATGACCGAATCCTATGGTCTTATGAAACACGTGGTATCGTTGTGTATGAGTAAGTGTGAGCCACTGCATAAATCGGGACATTTCTCCATCCTCCTCTGGTGATACAACCAGATGCCAGTGGTTAGGCATAATACAATATGCGTATATCTTTACTTTAAATTTGTTATGTGCCTGATCTAAGATATTCTCAATACCTCTATAGTCTCCTTTCGTATTAAACAACTCAGTTCTGCTATTAGAACGGTTTATTACATGATAAATGATATCGGCTATATCTACTCGTGGAGCTCGTCCCATACATCAAATATATCATGTGAAGATGTGGGAGAAAAGGTACCTGACACCTATTTCTGACACCTATTTTGACACCTATTTTCCATTTCTCCAATAAGGTCATCTTTTTATGATGAAGCTAGTGATATTGTTGAGTCATTTACGGTTGTGAAATAGGTATTAGATGCTTTTTGGTGTACTTATTATGATAGGCTAGGCTACAAATATTTTCACCCTGTCGTTTAATTCCAGTTCTGACACTGTTCACAGTGTGGATAGCTTTTGGGGTCAATCACCAGCAAAATAAAATAGGTGCTAGGTACTTTAAAAAGTTAAATTGTGGTTCAATATCTTTTTTTCTGCCCGTTATTTGTTATTCCGTTATCGCTCCTGATGCTTGGCTAGCAACTGCTTTATTTGGGAAAGAATGACGGTTGGATATTTATACTCCTCTGCCCAATCTAAAGTTCGAAAGTCCCTGAGTAGGGCGAGCAGACAAATGTTAAATAATATTGTATAGTCTACTCAGTCTGAATGGAGGTCTTTTGTAATGGATGAAATTTGCGAGCTAACTCAAAAACTGACTCAGGCACGAGCTGAGAGTAATTTGTATGTAACTGCCCGCCTAGTTATGGTTCTGCAGAATATGGGAGTGGATGAGAACCTATATCCTAAAGAAAAATCAACTCTTCCCAACTCGCTCAACGACTGCAGGGATGGAAGCGGTTTGTTACCGACTTATCAAGGATATGAAATTGCGAGATGGCATTTGCTTCTGAAGTACTACTACGGAGACACTAAAGTTACCGATACAGATGCGGTGCTCATACAAGAAGTTGTGGATAAATACCACGCTGATGGAAATCTATATCAACTCGCAAGCTTAAAGCTGACTTGTGATTACCTTAAAACACCACCTGACCTAAGTCTAAGTCCTGAGGAAGAAATCAGGTTCAACGAGTATTTGGCCGCCATACAATAATATCTAGTAGCATATGGTGGCCATTTCTTTTTATAATATATAAATCTTTTTCAATCTCCCTCCAGTTCAAAGTTCTAAACCCGTCCAACGGTGGTAGCACTTCGACAGGCTCAATGTTTTTGCTTTGTATATGAACAAAAAGATTCTAATAATTGGCTCACCTGGTGCTGGAAAGTCAGTACTAGCAAAACGGCTTCACGACAAGTTAGGTATTGAGTTGATTCATCTGGACCAGTATTATTGGAAACCGAACTGGATAAAGCCCGAGAGTGACCAATGGGAACGTACTATTCAGGATTTGCTTAAGAAAGTCAGTTTCATTATGGATGGTAATTATCGCTCAACGCTTCATTTGCGCTTACCGATAGCGAATACAATTATTTTCTTGGACCCCTCTCGTTTTACATGCTTTTATCGGATAATAAAACGGAGACTTACTAAAAATCGTGAGGACGATATTTCCGGATGTGAGGAGAGGATTAGTTGGGATTTGGTGCGGTGGGTGCTATGGAGATACCCCCAGGTAGCGAGAAAAGATATCTTGCAAAAATTAAAGAACCTCAAAACCTCGAATCCCGATAAAACTGTAGTTATTCTGCAAGCAAAGAAGGAAGTTGATGTATTCTTACAAAGTTTTTTTAAGATACAAGAAATGAATCAATATTATGAATTACGAAGGAATAATAATTGAAGAAAGTTTAGAGGACAAAGATGTTCTTAAGGATGTTGAAATTGTGAATACAAAAATTGAATTTGTTACCGAAGGGCATAAAACGCCATGGGTTAAACAATGGACAATGTATACGGTGAATGTTGCCAAGGAAAGAGCGAAAGATGTTGCTGAAAAACTAAGGAATAGGTGTCAGGAATAGAGGAATAGGTGGAATAGGTGTCAGGTACCTTTTTTAGGTCTCCCTCTTGAACGGAATATGGTAACGGGGTCAGGGACGCTTTTTCGATCGCCAAGGATCTCGAACAGTTGATTCAAAATTAAATCGGAAGATACAGTATCAGGTACCTTTTTTCGCTACATGCGTATATGATGAAAAGCGATGTATATGAAATATGTTAGTATAATGGATTAACCATACACCATGAATATGCTTTTTGTCTGGTGGGTTATCAACAAGGGATTGCTGTAATAGCATAAAACAACATTGAGGTTATTATCTAAATGCTATAATCCTTGACTTTTAGATCCACGCGCGCGATGAATAAGTTCATCTCGAACCTGCTCAGCAACTTCTTTTGACAGTCCAGGCAATCTTCCCTCAGCACTAAGGCCTAATGCGCCATAGCGCGAGTATTGTGCACTAGCACCGGCAGTTTGTATGTGTAAATCAGAGAGTCCTAATGCCCTTGCAACAATGCCTCGATAAATGTCAACATTTTGGATTCTGTCATAAGGAATAGTTACATATTTTTTCCATACGATACCGAATTCTTTTCGAAATCCTTCTTCTGTAAACTCGTACCGATAAAAATGGTAACTTAAACGAGCCCATATCCATACGACTACCAAAAATAGTATCAAAACGGCAAAAGAAATGAGAAAATAGCTACTTGTTATCCATGCAGTGTCTACCTTAAATGCATCAATAAGAATACTTCCAAAAAAGAATGTTAAAAACAGTGTTATCGCGAAAAAGCGTAGTAGACCACTTATAAAGAGTAACCACACCGCTTTTGGATCAAGTTGTTTCATTGTTCTAAATTACTACTAATATGTTTTTATATTACCATAATAAGAAATATAAGGAGAAATAGGGTTAATTCCCTCTCTTAATAAGTCCTCCTCAACAGAAACAAGCACATGAGAACGCTATCCACACCTTCTATCACTCCAAGATAATTGTGCCCCTTTTTTGTTGCGGGAGCGGGAATTGCACCCGCGCCTGAAGGTTATGAGCCTTCCGAGGTACTACTCCTCCATCCCGCGATGTATTTTCGTACTTTATATTATCCACTGCGGAACTTTTAGGATACGGCTCATTGAGCCTTCCGATACAACCTCCTCCAGAGGTTGTATCCACTCCTCCATCCCGCGATTATTATTTCTTTTTTGCAATCCATAATGAATCACAATCATAATTGAAACTATACCCTAAATTTTAGTTTTGCGCAAGAATACTAGTATTTTTTTACAGAATATAGAAAAATCGAGCAATAATGTGTCAATTGATTATCGAACCTTAATAATATACTATATATAGCATATGGCAAAGTCTAGAGAAAAGTTACGCGCCCTACAATTGCGACGTAGAGGAAAAAGCATAAAAGAAATTGCTAATCTACTTAATGTTTCTAAAAGTTCTGCCAGTGTTTGGTGCAGAAATATTAATCTTACCTCAAGACAAGCATCCGCTTTAAAGAAAAATATGATACAAGCAGGTCACTTGGGAAGAATGCGTGGTGCTGAAACAAATCGAAAGAAAAAACAGGATGTTATTGATTATTTTACGGAAAGTGCTAAAAAGGAGATACAGCAGTTATCAAAAAATGAGTTTTTAATAGCGGGGCTTTGTCTTTATTGGGGTGAAGGAAGTAAAAAATCAAAACTATCTTTTTCCAATTCAGATCCTCACATGATCTCCTTTATGTTTGAGTGGTTTCAAGTATGCATGGATGTTAAAAAAGAAGAATTTATGCCACGGATCTTTATTAACGCCATACATGGTCCACGCATAAAAGAAGTTCTCACATTTTGGTCAGATTTATTAGAATTACCGGAAGAACAATTCTACAAGCCAATTTTACTCAAAGAACGTCCTAAGAAAATCTATGAAAATCATGACTCATATTATGGAGTGTTAGCGTTAGGAGTATCACAAGGTTCCCGTTTAAAATATAAAATTCTTGCACTTATTGAAGCCATGAAAAATAAAATGCCGGTGTAGCTCAGTGGTTAGAGCGGGCGCATCATAAGCGTTAGGTCGCAGGTTCAAATCCTGCCATCGGCACACAAAAATATACACTGTATATTTTTGTGCAATGCGACAGCTACGCCACACATATAAGGCGCAGCTATATATGAGCATTGTCACAATTCTATGACCAAAGAAAAAGAGCTCCAAAAGCTCAAAGAAGAAATGGAAGTACATACGTCCCTTCCTCTTGCCAATACGGCAACACTTGTTTTTGGTGAAGGAAGTCCGAATGCATCCATTTTATTTATCGGAGAGGCTCCCGGCTTCCATGAAGACAAACAAGGACGCCCTTTTGTGGGACGCGCCGGACAACTGTTAGATGAGCTGTTAAAAGAATTGGATTGGCCGCGGGAGTCGGTGTATATTACTAATATTGTAAAACGCCGACCGCCGCAGAATCGTGATCCCCTGCCGGAAGAAATAGATGCCTACAAGCCCTATCTGCAAAACCAAATAGATATTTTACAGCCAAAAATAATAGCCACGCTCGGGCGGTTTTCGATGAATTATTTTCTGCCGGACGCAAAAATATCAAAAACACACGGAAAACTCATGCGGGCGAAACCATATGTCGTGTATCCGCTTTATCATCCGGCGGCGGCATTACGGTCTTCCGCCATTAAAGAAGATCTACGAAAAGATTTCTTGCGGCTCCCGCAGGCAATTGCCCACATAGAACATATACCGAAAGATTCCCTTTTTAGCACCGATGCGTCTGATGATACGTCTTCCGCATAATATCTTGTGCGGATAATAATGGTTACGCCTTTGGCAAAAATGAAGTAAACCTTGATAATTAGAGAAAAAATGCGTACACTATATAAACATAAACTGCGGGCGTAGCTCAATCGGTTAGAGCACTCGCCTGTCACGCGAGAGGTTGCCGGTTCGAGCCCGGTCGCCCGCGCAGAAAAAAACCGCCGGATATAAGTCGGCGGTTTTTATTATGTGCGTAAATGCTCCCATTCTTTTCCTATGTCGAACAATGCATCTTCATCAAACCAACGCGCCATAAACTGAATACCAATAGGAAGACCGGTAGATGTTTTGCCGCATGGGACGGAAAGCGCCGGAATACCGGCTATGTTTGCCGGTACCGTATAAGCATCTTCCAGATACATGGAAAGCGGATCTTTTATTTTTTCGCCTATATTAAATGCCGGCGTTGGCGTTGTGGGAGATACGATAACATCTACTTCCCCAAACGCACGCTCAAAATCATGTTTTATGCGCGCGCGCACTTTTCCGGCTTTTGTGTAATATGCATCATAATACCCGGCGGAAAGTACATATGTCCCGAGCATAATACGGCGGCGTACTTCCTCTCCGAATCCGGCGCCGCGTGTCTTTTTATATACATCAATAAGTACATCAGCATCTTTAGAGAGTCCATAGCGAATACCGTCAAAACGCGCCAGATTGGCGGAAACTTCCGCCGGCATAATAACGTAATAACACGCAAGCGCATAATCGGTATACGGCAAGCTTATATCATGAAGCGTATGTCCTGCCGCTTCCAGAGCATGAAGCGCCGTCATAACGGATTCTCTCACCTCGGCATTGAGTCCATCGCCAAAATATTCCCTCGGTACACCTATATGCATCTTTTCATTTTTGCGTACTTCTTGCCCTTCTATCTCGGTTAATTCCACCGTAGTGGAATCAAATGTATCTACACCTTTTATAAGGTCAAAAATTATTTTAGCATCCTCCACTGTCTGGGTAAGCGGACCTATTTGATCCAAAGACGAAGCCATGGCAATAAGCCCATGACGGGAAACGCGCCCATATGTAGGTTTTAATCCCACCACACCGCAAAACGCCGCCGGCTGACGGATGGACCCGCCCGTGTCTGATCCTAATGCGGCAACTGCCGTGCCGGCGGCAACAGCGGCCGCTGATCCGCCCGATGATCCTCCGGGCACCCGTGCCGTATCGTGCGGATTTTTTGTGGCGCCGAAAGCGGAATTTTCGGTGGATGACCCCATAGCAAACTCATCCATATTCGTACGTCCCGCCATAATGGCACCAGCGGCTTTTAGTTTGCGGATTACGGTAGCGTCATATGGCGCCCTATACGACTCCAGCATCTTAGACGCCGCCGCTCCCTTTACGCCATTCATAAGGATATTATCCTTAACGGCAATAGGAACCCCCGCTAATGGAAATATTTCTCCCGCCTTTATACGCGCATCAAGCATATCCGCATCCTGCAATATACGCTCTTCATCAAACGAGAGATATGCATGAATATCCGCATCTTTATTCTTAATGGCACGAATAACATTCTCCCCTTCCGTGCGGGCAGACGAATCGCCTCTTTTTATGCGTTTTTGTATTTCTGAAATCGTATTCATATACTCTCTGTTTTTGTTTATTTCTTCAGTACCGATTTTACCTTAATAAACGTACCGTCATGATCGGGAGCTTCAATAATAAGTTCCTTTTCTCTTCCCTCGATTTCGCTTCCCTCCTCATCTTCACGAAATACATTTACCGCACTTCCCCCGTATATAAGCTCGTCACCGCCGCCCGTTTCCGCATTTTTTAATTTATCCACATAAGCAAGTATGTGCTCCAAATCCGCTCCAATACGTTTTTCTTCCGTTTCGGTAAGATCAATGCGTGCAAGTTCGCTGATATGATGAATATTTTTCATATATATGTGTGTGTTCTTTATATCTATAATTGCAAGAGGTCCCGAAACGCCTTTTCGTCCAATACGGATATACCTAACTGCTGGGCTTTACTATACTTGGATCCGGGATTTTTGCCAACTACCACATAATCCGTCTTTTTAGATACCGATTCCGAGGGATCTCCTCCATATGCACGGATAACGTCACGCACTTCATCTCTACTCATACCCTCTAATTCTCCCGTGACAACAATTCGTTTTCCCGCCAATATTTGCGTCACCCGCGGAGCATGCGGAGGGTCAAGCCGTATTCCCGCCGTATCAAGCTTTCCCAACAATGCGATATTATGCGTATCATGAAACCATGCATATATACTTTCAGCAACCTTGGCACCAATACCATCCACATGCTCAAGATCTTCCACGGAAAGTGCCGCAAGTCGTTTTCTGCACTCTTCCACCGAAAAGGATCGGCCCTTCGCTGAAGCGGTACCAAAAAACTTCCGTGCAAGCGTTATTGCCATTTCTTCTCCAATATGAAAAATACCCAATGCATATAAAAACCGTGCCACCGGCAGTCGCTTCGCGTGCGCGATAGACTCGATAAGATTTTTTGCCGATTTTTCTCCAAACCGCTCCAGTGGTACCAAATCTCCTTCCGTGAGGTCAAATACATCGGCGGCATCTTGTATCAGACTTTGATCGAGGAGAGCGTCAATAATTTTCGGCCCCAACCCATCAATATCAAACCCTTTCTTGGAAACCATGTGGTAAAGCCCTTCCCGTATAAGAGCAGAACATTTTTTATTTGTGCACCGATAAGCAACCTCTCCTTCCTTTTTCTCTATTGGACCGCCGCACATAGGACATGTATCCGGCATATGAAACCGCTTTTCACTTCCTGTGCGCAAATCCGTGAGAACGGAACGTATATCCGGAATAACATCACCGGCACGCCCCACGATTACCGTATCTCCCACACGCACCCCCAGCCGGTGAACTTCATCCATGTTATGAAGCGTGGCACGACTTACCGTAACGCCGCCAATAGCTACCGGCTCCAAATGCGCTACCGGAGTGAGTACTCCCGTTCGCCCCACCTGCACTTGAATATCCAAAACATGCGTAGTTGCCTCTTCCGGCGCAAACTTAAACGCCAACGCTCCCCGCGGTGTTTTTCCGACAACGCCAAGTGCATGAAATTGTTTTATATCGTTTACACTAATCACAAGACCATCAATGTGATACGGCAACTTTTCCCGTTTCTTTTCCACATCTCTCCAAAACAAAAATACATCCGCCGCCTCGGGAAGCACACGCGCAAGCGCGTCCGAACGAAATCCCAATGAAGAAAGAATAGCATGACTTTCTTCATGTGTTTTTTGCCCCATATCGGTGACAACATCATATCCCAAAAATACCAAATTACGATCTTTTGTTATGCGCGGATCAAGTTGGCGTAAAGATCCTGCCGCAAGGTTGCGTGGATTTGCATAGGGTTTTTCTCCCTTTTTTTCCTGTTGTATATTAATAGCCTTGAATGTTTTTTTTGTAATAACAACTTCCCCACGAATCTCCACTTCCCCTTTTGTTATATGCCGCGCGATATCGGGACGCAATTGAGAGGCAGTATGCGTTTCCAGTTTGAGCGGGATGGATTCCACTGTTTTTAAATTCTGTGTTATGTTTTCTCCCACACTGCCATCTCCACGAGTTGACCCTTGGATGAATATGCCGTCTTTATACACCAGACTAACCGCAATGCCGTCAAATTTTACCTCACCAAACAACGGAAATACGGATCGTTCTTTTTTAAGAAAACGATCCATACGATTCGTCCATTCCACAAACTCCTGCTCCGTAAATACATCCTCCAAAGAAAGCATACGGACGGCATGTGTTACTTTTTCAAATTTGGAAAGCGGTTCCCCTCCTACACGCTGGGTGGGAGAATCGGGTGTTATGAGTGCCGGAAACATATCTTCCAGCTGATGTAATTCATGCTTTAATGAATCAAGTGCTGCGTCTGAAATTTCCTGCGTATCCCGCACATGATACAAATAACGGTGATGATTGATCACCGTGCGAAGTTTTTTAATTCGTTCTTGCGCCTCTTTTTCCGTCATAGTCATGGATTACAAAGAGCATCCGACCGGATCGGTAATAACAAGTCCGCGTTCCACCATACCCGGCTGTCCGGTTACTCCGCATGCTCTGTTTGTGCCGTATGAATCAATGCGCGTACATGTCTCTCCCCCATTTGTGCGTACCCGCACTTGAGCGCACCGTTGATTTGACCCTACCGAAAAATCAAAACTAAAAGAATAATCCCCTGATGATCCGGTGACGGTTATATTCTCTCCATTGCATTGTATCGGACTTGTTGCACCGGAAAACGGAAACGCATTTTCCTTAATTTGCCAATAAAGCGCACATTCTCCGCCTGCGTCGGACGCGTAAAACGCTTCAAGTGACGGCGTAAGCCCCCGGGTGATACGAATTTCTCGGAAAAAAACATTGAATACTCCCACCGAAATAGCAATTGCAATACTGCCAATAAGAACGGCCAGAAGAAGGGCAATGCCTTTTTTATGATTTTTTCTCATACAATTAAGTAATTAAAGGGATGGGAATATGCTTCGTTTTGTAACGGTCGTTTGCAATTGCAAGCTGGCATACTCCGCCTGCCGGGTTGGAATACCGCTTTCTACCTCTATTACAATTGTTATTTTTTCCTGCTCTACAAAAGCACCGATTCCCGTTGTATAAAATCGAAGACGCGTAATGGTACGCTGTGGATCGGTAATGGGAAACCATGGTCCTGTACTCTCCTGCCTTTCAATAACGCCGCCATTAAGACGATATGTTACCAATTCTCCCGAAGTAGATCTTTGAAATGAAAACATATTACACCCGGCGGGCCAATCGCATCCTCCAATATAATTTTCCCCCGTACGTATATCACGCGCCATCGATTCAAGAGCAAAACGAATATTATCGTGCGTATTTTGGACATTAAGAACCTTTTTCTGAACCGTATTTAAGGAAAGAATTACACTCGTGGAGATTAAAGCCACAACGGAAAAAATGCCCACCGCAACAATCATCTCAAGCAGAGAAAACCCTCCGGAGCGATTATAATGATATATGTTACCTATGAGATTTTTCATAGTATACTTCTCATGTCTTACGCTATGCATATATTTATCACATTACTATTGCCAATTAAGCAAAATTTCTTCCACTACCACCGATTTTACCCCCACACCAAAACGACGCGGCCACGTTACGGTAGAACGCACGCGAACTTCTTTATGTGTTGTGATTTCGGTAACTTCAATAGTGCGAATAAACGGTGTAACCATTGTGCCGGACATTTCATAACTGAAAATTCCCGTCGTTGAATTAAAACGGAGCGGTGGGCATGGTCCGCCGGTACACTTGCTGAATGTCACGTTACCCGTTGCCGTGCTTAACTGTGCTATGCACGCCGAGCCATTACAGGGAGCACTTCCCTTCACCAATATATTATCCATCCAGTTATTCGGATTTGAAGACGCAATACGGTTGGAATCTCGCTTCCAGCGTATGTACTCGGCTCCCTCTTGTGCAAGCATAGTAGCCGTAAGCTCGTCTCTGAATGTAGTTATCGTGCGTAAACTAAGGTTAACCAGAGATGTTGCACCGGTAAGAACAAGCATTAAAAGAGCAATTGCGACAATTGTTTCTATAATAGAAAATCCGCTTTTGTTTTTACTCGACATCATTATAATTCTTCAATTGATATAGCTCCCGTTGTCCATATGATCACTTCCCGCCGAAACGTATCGCCGTCCACTCCGAGACGAATTTCAAAATCTCCCGAACCAAAATTTACCGGAGGCCCGCCGCTCGTTCCCACACCTAACACGCGAATGGTTGGTGCCGGACGTTCGAATGTGATACTAAGAGAACCGATAGCGCAGTCTTCCGGTGGCGGTGGCGTAGCCTTCACCAACCGGCAAATTTCATCAACTTTTACCCCTCGCGAAAGAAATACGAATTCAAGCTCTTCTCCTATTCCCGGCGTATAAAATTGATCTCCGTTTATATCGGAAAAAATAATGTATTTATTATTATTTCCCGGAGTTGTGTCAAAATATACCCCGAATAAACTCTGAAATTCTCCCGAAGCGCTAATGCGTGTACCGGCGGCGCGCGCACCGGCATCTCTTAACGCAAGTGCCACCAACTGTGCATCACGCTCAATAGCAAGTGTACGACCAAAACGTGGGTAGTTGGCAAGAGTAACGGTTGTTAAAATAACCATAATACTAATGGCGACAAGAAGTTCTGTAAGAGTAAATCCACGTGAAGAATGTTTCAAGTAATTCATGCTATGCCATTAAGTATACAGTATATTACCCGTCCCACAAACAAAATACCGCCTTTAAGGGGTATTCTGTTTGTTGGCACTCTCATAAGAATTTATTGTTCTTCAAATCCGGGATTACTTGCTTTTAACGTAAGAGGGACATTTACGATTGCTGTTTTTCCACCTCCCGATCCTCGTACCACGAC
>PFEF01000002.1 GCA_002793915.1 Candidatus Ryanbacteria bacterium CG10_big_fil_rev_8_21_14_0_10_43_42
AAGGTGTCCGGATCCGACCCTTCCAGTTTATGCCACCAAAAATACACCGAGTCTTTGTCTTTTATAAATCCCCTGCCGAGTATGGCAAAGGTGTCCGGGTCAACTCCTTCAAATCTTTTCCCCTCCCAGTATAAATAATTTTTATCGCGCGCGAATGAAAGCATTGAATTTTGCAGAGCAGGCGGTGTCGCTTCGTCAAAATAAATGATCTCAAATGTTTCGGGATCAGCCCCTTCAATGATCGTCGCGTTCATCAATGCGGTGTCTTTGGTGTTCGGAGATGAGGTGGCTATAAAACTCGGCGCCAATGGTTGGTTTGGCGCGACAACACCGCGAATCCCGTGGTAATACACATATTCGCCGTCCGTGAGGTAGCCTCTGCATATGAAATAGCTGGGGCTGACAATTTCCGCGGGAACATCTTCATACGCTTCATCCGGACATCCTTTTAATTTGATAAATTTGATCTCTCTCGCCGTGCTTTTTTCGCTTTCCCCCGCCACTTTCATATTCTCAGAGTTTTTTGCCGATCCAAGATATGCAAAACCAACGATACCCGCCAATACGAATACCGCGGAAATATTCATTATCAATTTCTTTGGAAATTTTTTAATCATGCATCACTTATAAAATTCAGTGTACACTACTATTGATTTTATTGCGCTTGGCAGATCATGGAGAAAAAGAAGTCTGACCTTTTTTCTTTCGGGATCCGAACCCATCTCAAACTGGCTGTGTCTCTTGAACAAAATCCAAACCTTTTTCCAAAGAAAACTGAATGGGTTAGGAAAGAGTACCCGACCCCCTTTCCCGCCTTTTCCCCATTTTCGCTATGGGGAAATACGAAATTCTCGAAGGACTTTAGATCCTTCGACTATACCCCAACCATCTTCTTTTAGCTTTGGGTCTGCATATTCTGCTCGTGTTTCTGATTCGTTCATATTAGTTTTCTTTCTTTGCCTCATTTTGAGCCCTTTCGACCATAAATTTCACCGATTCATTCATATGTATGCTTTGAATCTCAATATCTGGCTTTCTGTTTTTAAACACCCGATAAATCTCATCGGCAAATGCCTGCCCAACAGTTGGAACCTTTTCATAGTCCATAACTATAACTTTAAATTTATCGAGGCCGGAAAGAACCCGGCGAGCTTGAGAGCGAGAAATATGAACACCTCCCATTATATACAGACGTACTCGTATTTCTGTCTTATCAAAACCATAATCACTGTCTTCTCCAATATTTGTGTATTTTTTAAACACATCATTCAAATGATGTCTGTCATTTATATTTATTCTAAAGGTTACTTTCGTTCCCTGTTTTTGACCTTTAACTTTTTTAATAAAAATATCTTTTATTATATTGTTTGCAATAAACTGGTAACCGTAGCTATCCAAAATAAATTCATCACCAACTTTAGAAGTAAAGAAAATCCCCTCGCCAGAATGTAGTTTTGGTGCAGTGGTAGTTTTCCCTTTTAGAAGATCCTGTATCGCTTCAATTTCTGAATCAAGATGCTTCTTTTGCATAATATTCCTAAAAGCACCGACGCCAAAGTCGTCAACGATACATGTTAGAATTTCATTATTCAGTGAAACAAATATTTTTATTTTCTTAGATGTGGAGTGCTCTATGGCATTATTCAACATTTCAGAAAATGCATATTCAAAAATGCTTTTTACATTTTCTGATATTTTTAATACGGGAATAAACTGTTTTTCCATATCATTGAAAATTCTGTGTTCCTCCAAATTTTTATTGGTGAGGATTTTTGAATATGAGTTAGGTGCAAATTTAGGATTCTTTTGCAAAAATTCTTCTGTGGTGTAAAAGGCCAACCGAGTTGATCCTATCTTTATCAATACATTTTCATCAACCAAGCTGGATAACAGCTTAGAAACATACTGCCTGGACACATTAAAACGATCGATAAAATCCGAAGACTTTACTGTCCCTTTTTCTTTTACCTCTTGTATTATTTTGGCTTTGGTAAGCATTGTAAACCATATTGTAAACTAATGCTTTTTAATTGTCAACCAATTGTCAACCAACTACAACTTCCCCGTAAACGCATTATTTAAAACGGATTTCTTCAATTCCTCTAAATCCTCAAGTTTTTATGTGTATTTTCTTTTGCTTTTTCTAGTTTCTCAAACGCCTCATCGAGAAAAGGTAGAAAAAGGTACCTGGTACCTTTTTCCAGTGTCCCGGATTTTTCATTCATACCATATAAACCCCTCGATTATCCACAATTTTGCATTTTCCGCTTGTTGTTGACTTTTTATATATTTTGCCTAATATATAGTCATACCTGCCCAGGGTTAATCTGGGATGACTTTCCACAAAGACCTGACCTAGTCAGGTCTTTGTTTTGTTATTTTGGCTATATGCCGTTTAATATTCTGCGCATTGATTATTAAGTGAGCCGACTCTCGCAACTTTGAGAGAATGTGTCCACCTTTTACAATAATGACTTTCTTGCCCTTCTTTTTCAAAAAATTGTTTAGATAGACAAAATCAGCATCACCAGAAAAGATACAAAAGGTATCGTAGTGCTCGAGCATTTTATATGCATCAACCGCAATCTCAACATCAAAATTTGACTTGCGAATCTCAATATACTTTTTTCCGTCATTGTCCGTTTCCACATACTTTTCCGGCTTCGGTTCATCTATTTCAAAATAGTGTTTTATTTTTTGTACATCTTTTGTTTCAACATTCTTTTTGCCAAAGATTTTTCTCATTACATAAGTAAACTTTAAGGACCCTTCATTTTTAGGATCTTCACCATAATAGATCTTGACTCTGTTACTAAAAACGCCCGCAAATTTATTGAGCTTTTCAAGGTCTATTGATATTTTTTCGTCATCAGTGAGTAATTTATCATTCCAGTCTTGGTCGTCGTTTACAAACCACTTGTTCACATTTGAAAAATCAATAAAAGAAAATATCCGTCCATAGTCGGCAGAAATTCCGAGCTCGTCTCGTGTCATCTGGTTTTTTAGTTCACCCAATTGCATGTTTTAAAAATATATCTCCATATTACACTAATTTTCCACTGAGTGCTTTGAATGTGCAAAGGGTAAACAAAAACAGCCACCATTCTTTTGACTTTTGTGTATTGTAATATTTTCTTAACTAACTATTCTTCTTTGGCTGCGGGACTTGGAATACTCACTGCTCGCTTCGCTGCGCTTTCAAACCTTACAGGTTCTGTACACCTTTTGGATATTTTGTTTCACTTCATTTACAAAATATCTCAAAAGGTCTTGCGCTGCGAGTCTCTTTCCCACAGCTCACCCCTCGGTTTGAATAATTCCGCCACGGAAAACTCGCGTTTCCCGACCCCTTCCCGTCCGAATCCAAGCCAAACAAACTAATATACAAAAAGGATAGCACAAAGCTATCCTTTTTGTATATGACTGCGGGACTTGGATTCGAACCAAGATGACAACTTTCAGAGAGTTGCATCCTACCATTAGATGATCCCGCAATAACAAGACTTGGACAGAGCCAAGTCTAATGAATGGATAATACCACATTCGTCCCCCTTCGTAAAAGCTTCCCTTTTACGCCAAAAAGGTATAGAAATAGTGGTAGTTGCACATTTTTAGGGAGATATATGACATGCACATCATCTTGAGCAGACACCGATGGTTCATTCCGATCGGACTGATGGTCTATTGGTCCGTCTTCATCTCCTTGTGGGGATTTTGGGGATGGAACAATGCGGTACTCTTTAGCCAGTGGTGGCTCTTTGATACGCTCGGACACGCGTTCTTCGGGTTTGGAGGAACGCTGACTTTTCTCTATTTCTACCGAAATTACACGTTACGCGGGTGGTTTTTGTTCGAAGGCCGGAAGTTTCTGGTCATGGCCATCGTCACGGCGGTCGCGTTCACGGGAGTGCTGTGGGAATTTTTCGAAGGAGCATGGGACCTCGCTCATCTGGGAGAAACTTCTCATATAAACGCGCAAGCGGCGTCGCTGGATACCACCATTGATATTCTCACTGAAACCTTCGTCTCGTTCCTTACGATGCTCGGCTATGTGGGAGTCAACAAGCTGTACGAAAAGAAATATCCGGACGAACATCTCCGGTTTGAGATAGAAAAATTGGAAGCATTGTCTTCCCATCTCGTCAGTGAGATCCTCTCGCACAAACGGAATGCCAGAAAAAACATCTACCGCCGGGTGCGGAAGAAGTTGCGTTGTATTCTCCGAAGCAAACAGTAACGAGTGAGCCCGCTTGCATGCAAGCGGGCTTTTTTTACGGCGATCATTTCTTTTTCTGCTCTCTTTTGATCGCCTGCCTGGCCGGTAGGCAGGCCGCCTTGATGAATTCGGTGAAGAGTGGGTGCGGCTTCAGTGGACGCGCCTGGAATTCCGGGTGAAACTGCGTGCCGAGAAAAAAGGGGTGCTTCTCGCGGGGCAATTCCGCGATCTCCATCAATTTTCCGTCGGGTGAGGTGCCGGAAAAAACAAGGCCTCCCTTTTCAAGGCGTTTGATATAGTCGGGATTTACTTCGTAGCGGTGGCGATGACGTTCTTCCACCTTGCGTTTGCCGTAGGCACCCTCTGCGATGGTGTCTTTTTTCAGTATCGCCGGGTACGCGCCGAGCCGCATCGTGCCTCCGAAGTGACCTTCTTTGATCTTCTGTTTTTGGTCGGGCATGACATCAATGACGAGATGTTTGGCGTGCGGGTTCACCTCGGCGGTGTTGGCGCCTTTCAGTCCCAATACATTGCGCGCGTATTCAATGACCAAAAGCTGCATGCCGTAGCAGAGGCCGAAATAGGGGATCTTGTGCTCTCGCGCGTACTCTATCACGTTCAACTTTCCTTCAATGCCTCGTTCACCGAAACCTCCGGGAACCAGGATGCCGTCATATTTAGAGAGTTCGCGCAGTTTGCTCTTGTCTTCAAAATCCACCGCGGAAAGCCACGAGATCACCGGCTTCTTCCCGTTCTCTATCGCGGAATACTTGATCGCCTCAATGACCGAAATGTACGAATCGGAAAGCACGAAGTCTCCCGTATTGAAATATTTACCCACCACCGCGATGCGGACCTCATTTTTCAGCGAGCGGATCCTGCGCACGAATTTCTTCCAGGTTTCAAGATTTGACCTTCTCTTTTTGGGGTTGAGGCGCAGACGTAAAAGCAAAATATCGCTCAATTTGTCCTTTTCAAAGTTGATGGGAATGTCATAGATGCTGTTCACGTCCGGCGCGGCGATCACTTGGCGCGGGAGGATATTGCAAAACGTCGCCAACTTTTCTCTTCGTTTTTTATCAAGGGGAAGTTCACTGCGCGCAATGATGACATCGGGCTGGATGCCCGCCGCCTGCGCTTGGCGCGTCGCGTGCTGGGTCGGTTTTGTTTTCATCTCCCCCACTTTCGGCGGAGTCGGCAAGTAGCTGACCATCACCACGGCCACATCGTCCGGATGTGCCGCTTTCATCATGCGCGCCGCTTCAAGAAAGAGGATATTTTCATATTCCCCCACCGTGCCCCCGACTTCTATCACCGCGATATCGGCGCGCGCTTTCTCCGTGGCTTTCTTGATGCGGGCAATGGCCTCAAGCGGGATGTGCGGCACCACCTGCACGCACTTTCCTTTGTATTCAAGATTACGTTCTCTCTCAATGACCGATTGATAAATGCGTCCCGTCGTCATGTAGTTTAAGCCGGTCAGCGTCGTATCTAAAAAACGCTCGTAATTCCCCATGTCCTGGTCCGTTTCATCGCCGTCCTGCAATACAAAAACCTCACCGTGTTCGGTGGGGTTCATGGTGCCGGCATCCACGTTCACGTAGGGGTCGATCTTGAGGGCGGTCACGCTAAAACCGCGCGCCTGCAATATCTTCCCTATAGAGGAAGCGGCTATTCCCTTGCCGACGCCGGAGATGACGCCTCCGATGACGAAGATAAACTTGCGGTTGATTTTTTTTGTTGCGCCTGTGTCTTTTTTTGTGTGTTTCTTTTCCACGTTACTCTTCTGCTTACACTCCTATCAAACGCGCAAGTATCTCCTTACTGCCAATATACTTGAAATTGCTCCAAGCACCACTCCGGACAAAGTGATGATCAAAAAGATCTGGGTGAAATTTGAAACGTAATATTCAAAAAGATTGATGCCGCCAAAGAAGCTGTCGGTCACATCGCCAAGCCAGAGAGTGATCGGATAAAACAGCGCCAAGGTGATAACCGCGGAGAAAATGCCGTACATGACGCCCTCCACCACGAAGGGGCCTTGTATATATTTATTGCCGGCACCCACGAGCCGCATGACGGCGATCTCGTCTCGAGAGGTGTAGATAACAAGTCGTATGGTGTTGAACGTGATGATGATGGAAATGAGGACCAAGAACACGGTGACCGCAAAACCGATCTTTTCGGCTCCGGCTAAGATCTTAGTGAGTTTTTCAATCGCCACCTTGTTTTGCTCGTAATTGACCTTATCAATGATGGAATACTTCCCTTGCGCGAGAGCGCTTTGTTCTTCCAAGAACTTCGCGATGCTTTCGTACTGCGAAGTTTCTTTTGCTTTGATACCTACGGAGGCGCCGAGCGGGTTTTCATCAAGCTCATCAAGCGCCTGAATGGTGAGGTAATCATTTTTATGCCGTTCCCTGAAATTCGCGAGCGCTTCTTCCCGTGACGTGTATGACACTGAAGCTACTTCGGGAAGCTCGCTCAAAGAATCACGCAAATTGATAATATCCTCCTCCAAGGCATCAATGGTGAAGTAGACATTCACGTCTACTTTGTTTCTTATTTGTTCCAGAGAGCCCTGAAACAATGCGCCGAGAAAAATGATGAACCCGAGCACGAAAAGCGTGACGGTCATGATCAACACTGACGCCAAAGAGATCACTCTGTTGCGCCAAAAGTTGATGAAGCCTGCGCGTATGACACGTCGTGTATTGGTTAAAAACATAATATTCTTACTATAGCACGTATCTGCCTTTCTCATCATCCCGAATAATCTTCCCTCCTTCCATCGTGATAACCCTTTTCTCCAATGAATCGATCACGCCCTTATTATGCGTGGTCAATACAACCGTCGTTCCCATGTCGTTAATCTTCTGTAGTATCTGAATGATCTCAAACGTGTTGATCGGGTCAAGGTTGCCGGTCGGCTCGTCCGCGATCAAAAGATCGGGTTGGTTGATGATCGCGCGAGCAATGGCAACCCGCTGGCGCTCACCGCCTGAGAGCTGGTGAGGGAAATTCCACACCTTTTCACCCAGATCAACAAGCTCCAGCACCTGCGGTACATCCGAGGCGATCTCCAGGTCAGTGCGTCCCGCCGCTTCCATCGCAAAAGCGATGTTTTCATAGGCGGTCTTGTTCGGCAGAAGCCGGAAGTCCTGAAACACGATGCCGATGCGCCGGCGCAGGTCGGTAACGCTCTTTTTATTAAGCGCATGTATGTCAACGGATTCAAAAAAGACCGCGCCTTCCGTCGGGCGCTCTTCCGCTAAAAGCATTTTTACCAGTGTGGTTTTCCCGGCGCCCGAATGGCCGACAATGGAAACAAACTCTCCCGGCGCGACACTGAAGCTCACTTGATCAAGCGCTATTGTGTTGTCGTTGTATTTTTTTGAAACTTTATCAAAGTAGATCATTACGTTTTCTTTTTCAAAATTAGCCATTGTGTTCGGCGTTGATAAATTCATCGATATCGCCGTCTTCCAGCACTTTCCCCACGTCGCGTACTTCAACTCCCGTTCTGTGGTCCTTCACCATCTTGTACGGATGGAGGACATACGACCTGATTTGATTTCCCCACTCTATTTCCGTTGTCTTGCTGATGGAAAGCCCGGCCTCTT
>PFEF01000003.1:0-104636 GCA_002793915.1 Candidatus Ryanbacteria bacterium CG10_big_fil_rev_8_21_14_0_10_43_42
TTGAGATTCGGTTCCGGCGGGTCCGGCTCCTTGATTCTTTACCGTACTTGTGAATGTAAGAGGTGTTCCTACAGTACGAGAACCGTTGATAGTAATGGCTTGATGATTGGTGACAAGATCAGGTTCAAGTGGCGTAAGATCACCACAGCGGTATTGAACAGCACTGCCACTTCTCCTAAATTCCCAGTCGTTTCCATATGCATCAGTGGTTTCTGTTGGTGTACCAAATACCCACGAACTATTATCGGTAAACCAACCCTGCCAACCGGAACCCCAGTTAATATTATGCTTATCTTGGTTGCCCGTAGACTTAACCACAATATCCCAAGCTGATCCCACATAGGTAAAGGGCGCACTTAAGACGGTAGCGCCGCTTAACTGCGTCCAATTAGATGCCCATGTACATGGAGCACTTCCTGAAAATGAACAATTTTGATAATACAAATAATTATCGGTCCCTCGCACAGCCATTCCAATACTGTCAGGGAATTCTGTATTTTTTCCTGCCGCAATATATACGCCAACCGGCGTTGCATTAGTGGCTCCTCCCGGCGGCACTTCATGCCATCCTGCATCACAAACAGCAGGAACAGGATTACCTGCCGGATCAATCCATTTTGCTATAAAGTTACTACTTCCATCGCCATTTACCGGTCCCGGCACGGCTTGCGTACTATTACTGCCAGTAAATAGAAGAATAAGCAATAAGAGCAAAAAACCTGTTGTAAGGAAAATGTGTCCCGCCCGAAACGGTTGTTTTTTTATGGATTGCATATTATTCGGAAGAGTAAATTATTATTTCTTGTGCAGTAAGGTTTTCAAAAGGAGCAGATTCTAATGGCGACACCGTTGCAATATCAACACTATCACCAACGGCAATATCTTGGAGAGATGCTTCTACGCGCTTAGGCACAGGTAAACCTCCAAAAAACGGCACCTGTTGCTCTGAATTCTCCTTCGGATCAAGCTGATAAGATACCACGCGTGTTTTTCCATCTACTTGAATAATAATTTCTTGAAGTTGTGTTTCTGTAAGCCCCTCTCCTGCTATTGTTCGAAGCTCTGCATTAAGAGTAAGCGCTCCCACATTATTCTCGTCGAACTGAACTGATATTACATTACCGGTAAAAGAACTCTGTTGATTTTCAGGAACCGGAAAACTACTAAACGGATTTGTATTCTCCCATTCATCTGATGGTGGGTACAATATAGTATTACGCGCATATGGTACAACAAAAACCAACAAAACGAGTACCAAGACCCCACTACCAAATATAATTAGGTTTGTTTTTATACTTGTATCCTTCATGTAGTTTGATATCTATCAATAAACCAAGCTTATTTTTGCGCCCCGATAGAGTAGAGTAACGTACCACTTGCCAATTTTAACCTAAACCCCACCTTACAGAAAGCTAGAAAATATACATTATTAGCATTGAGGTCCCGTGCCGCAAGCGCCACCCCCTCGAGGGCATGTTTGTTGAGTATAGTAAGAACTGGTATTATATGTACCGTTATCATTCAGACCCACATAAATAAATACCATTTTAGAATTATAATATTGCGCCGCACTTTCAGTTTTCTGGCGACAATATGCCACTCCATTTACATCCCCTACCGATACGGGTACAAGAAAGGTGTTTTCATAATTTCCATTAACAAAGCACGCGCCGGAAGCGGCAACGGCACTCATTGAACACTCTCGAAAATTACTAAGGCTCAACGTTGGTATGGGTGGTACAGATGGCCATGACGTGCGACAATCGTTACCAATACAAAGTCCCGATTGGCCTTTTACAAAACCGGCAGCGTCAAGCTTTTGAGTAGGGTTCGTTGTCCCTATACCTACATTAATGCCATTATCATATATTATGGAATTGCCGATAGTATTTGATGAGGCACCAAACGCCGCCACCTGATTTACATTTCCCTCTCCAGTAATATTTCCAACAGCGGCAAATACATTTTGTACAAATAATGGCGCGCCTGAAACATCAAGCGTGCGTTGCATAAGTACCACCAAAAAAAACGCAAACAACAATGCGTTTATGAGCACTAAAGGATTTCGTAATATTCTCGTCATGCTTTAAAAAATTAATTTATTAAGAATACTAAATAGAAAATTAAGACCTATACAACATACCTCTTTTTATATTACAGTGTATTTTTTAAAAAAAGTATCATGTTATCCACAGCTACCGATGAATATATTATCGCATCATCGATTCAAGATAAGAAATACAATATAATATATTCCCCGCCGAACCAACTTATTAATGTTCCCGCTATAAGAAACGGTGCGAATGGAATTTCCGCTTTCATACCAAATCGTTTTGAAAAAAGAAGAGGAACCATAACAAGTGTCCCCGTCCAAAATGCAAGCAGTATTGCAAGTGTTGTCATGGTTGGCCCTAAAAGAAATCCCATACCCAATGCCAATTTTGCATCTCCAAAACCCATCCACCGCCCGCCGGAAAAAAACCACAAAGAACCAAAGAAAAGAAACCCACCGAGACCCGATAAAAAATGTGGCAGTACACTTGAAAGTGTAAGTCCAAGAGTATTAATTATGGGTGCAAAAAAAGAAATAACAATAAATGGATAAACAAATTCATTGGGAATAATTTTATGTCGAAAATCGTACAGAGAAATAGCAATAAGCAAGCTGAAAATCAGTGCATAATAAATAATGGATGATGTGTAATGCGCCGTTGCGGATATATATTCTCCTCCAAATTTTACCGCAATCAGAAGAAAAACAAGACCCGTTAAAAATTCTCCCACAGGGTATTGCCATGAAAACACACTCTTACAATATCGGCATCGCCCTCGCTGAAGAAAAAAACTCACAAGAGGAATTAAATCGCCCGCGTAAAGTGCATGTCCGCATGAGAAACAACGCGAACGTGATGCGACAACGCTTTCTCCCGTATTTAATCGAAGAACTAATACATTAAGAAAACTTCCTATGATGGTTCCTAATACAAAGAAAAAGATAATAAATATGATATCCATGATACAGAGCAATAATACCAATTCTTTCATATTCGGAAGTCCGACTTCCGAATATATCAGTTATTTTATATACTAAACCCATATGAAAAGACCTGTTCCGGAAAATGGTGAGATATACCATATTTATAATAGAGGTGTGGAAAAAAGAGTTACTTTCTCCAAAGATCCTGACTATGTTCGTTTTATTCATGATCTTTTTGAATTTAATGATTCTAATCCTGCCGGCAAATATTCGGAAGTCGGACTTCCGAATATGAAGCAAAGAAATTTACTTGTAGAAATTATGGCTTTTTGTCTTATGCCAAATCATTACCATCTTATGGTTCGACAAAAAGAAGACTTTGGCATAACAGAGTTTATGCGTAAACTTGGCACCGGATATACAAATTATTTTAACCAAAAATATGAGCGCGTGGGACCGCTCTTCCAGGGAAAATATAAGATCTTACATGTTACAGAAGAACGCCATTTTCTCCATCTACCCTATTACATACACATGAACCCTCTTGATGAAGATTTCCCTGAATGGCGAGATGGCAACATAAAAAATCCAAAAGAAGCTTCACTGTTCTTGGAAACATATCGTTGGTCAAGCTATCTTGATTATATTGGCAAAAAAAACTTCCCTTCCGTTACCCAAAGAGAGTTTCTCACTGCATTTTTTGATGGGGAAAAACAATACAAACAAGATATGTTTCGCTGGATTTCAGAAAATGGTATCGAAAACATAGAACATATATCGTTAGAAGAATAGTCGGAAATAGTCGGAAGTCCGACTTCCGATTATTGGGAAACAGAAGAAAAAGAAAAAAACTCCCTACACAGTAGGGAGTTTTTTTGAACGCAAGACCATTTTACGGAGTTACGTCGTAACACTGCTCTGCTGGTGGAGTTCCTGGAGCTATTGTGCCACCACAATCAACGCTTTGCCCATGAAAATCACTCGCTATCCCGAATAAATCTCGGTCACTGCCAAGGGCGTTGTTTGCTGTTTCCTCAAGAGCTGCTCCGAGATGGTAGAACAAACAGTTCGACGAACAGTCTACCGGTGTCTGGCCATCATCAAGGGCATTGTATACATATGCTCCTCCTGTTGGATCAGTTGGGGTTGACGCAATGTAGGTAGGGTCCAACACGCCGGAAAGCGTCGAATTAGGAGGATATTCACCATTTGCATCAAAGTAAAGTTCAAGAGCAAGCTGTAATTGCTGAATATCAGCAAGACGACGCGCATCACGCGACTTACGACGTGCCGTATTCAAACTTGCAAGAACAACGGATGCCAGAATCCCGATGATAGCAATAACAACGAGAAGTTCAATAAGAGTGAATCCTTTTTTCCCGTTATGCTTTCTGAAAATATGTGTCATGTAATCGTTTTTAAATTAGTGAAGTAAATGTTGTGCACAACATTCGTTTATGTGCCGACCTTTTATGTAAGATGTGCATTTGTATATATTCATAATAAACTGTTTTATATCTTTGTATATACTCGCTCTGTGGATAACATTATTAAAAAGAAGCACTAATATTATAGAGCGGCACAAGGACTGACGCCACTAAAATACCAACTCCTCCTCCTAAGAGAAGTATCATAATAGGCTCAATAAGATTTACCAAATTGTCAACTAAGCTATTTACTTCTTTCCGATAAAATGAAGCGAGGTTTTCCAAAATACTGTCAAGACGTCCCGTTTCTTCCCCAATACGAATCATTTGCGACATAAGAGACGGAATATCCGGGTGACGCGCAAGAGCGGCACTGATAGAGCTTCCTCCTTTTACAGATTCGATGGCTTCCAAAATAATCTTACGAAATACTTCACTTCCCACAACATCTGCCGTAATTTCAAGCGCACGCACCACCGGAATACCTCCCGATATAAGGGTTTGCAAATTATCCGCAATACGGGACATATATAATTTACGATACAATGTCCCGAAAAGAGGTAGTGATATTTGAAAACGATGCACCGATAAACGCCCCTGATCCGTCTGATAAAATCGCCACCCGAATACTCCCAAAATACCAATACCAACGGCCACTAAAATACCAAATGTCTGAAAAAAATCACTGGCTCCGATAACAATACGGGTATATATCGGTAGCTCTTGTCCCGTTTCCTGCAAAATTTCCGCTAAATTAGGGATGATGACAGTAAGCATCAGGGTCATAACACCGAGAAAAGACACCAAAACAAAAGCCGGGTAAATAAGAGCATTTCGCGCTTTTGACGTAAGTTCATAGTTACGTTCCATATAGTCGGCAAGGAATGTAAATACTTCCTCTAATTTTCCCGACTCTTCCCCCGAACGTACCATATTTATATAGAAAGGACTGAAAACTTTGGGGTGCCGCGCCATCGACTGCGACATGGACGCTCCTCCTTGAATATCTTCTAAAAGACCATAGAGTTCGCGTTTAAGAAGCGGACTATCCACTTCGGAAAAAATAATCTTTAAAGATTCAACAACCGGAACTTTTGCCTGAAATAATGTTGCGAGCTGGCGCGAAATAATAACAATTTCACGCTGTTTTACCCGCTCGAGAAATGTAATGGAACGCGCATAAAAGGGCACGGAATCATCTTCGGGTATAATAGAAACAATAAAAAGTCCGCGCCGCTGAAGAGCAGATACAGCAACGTCAACGCTTGCGGCCTCGATAGTGCCGCTACGTAATTCTCCCTCTCCCGTTTTTGCCTGGTATTTAAATCGCATAATAGCAGGTAAGTAAACAGCACATACATCTACTGCTCATCACTACCATCTTTACATTATACTATTACAATCTTCGTGAAATTGAAGAGAGTTCTTCCGGATTTAGTGAGTGATTAAGTGCCGATTCAAGAGTAATTTCTCCCGCACGCAATAAATCCATGAGAGAACGATTAAGGCTAATCATACCGTCCTGGGAACTGGTATCAATCACCAAATCTATTTCATGCACTTTATTTTCACGAATTAAGTTTCGGACAGCCGAATTTCCTATCATAAACTCGTAGGCGGGAATCAGACCTCCGGAAACGCGTGGAATAAGGCGCTGTGAAAATACACCCAAAAGCGTAGATGCCAACTGTGAACGTGTCTGCGGCTGTTGCGCCGCCGGAAAACTATCAATAATACGATCAATCGTCTGTGACGCACTATTGGTATGCAGAGAAGAAAAAATAAGATGTCCCGTTTCAGCAGCTGTAACAGCCGCTGAAATGGTTTCCGCATCTCTCATTTCACCAATCATGGCAACGTTGATATCTTCACGAAACATGGATCGGAGCGCTTTCCCGAAACTTTCAGTATCCGTTTTTACCTCCCGTTGATCAACAATGGACCGATCAGGTACAAACAAATACTCGATAGGATCTTCAATAGTAACAATATGTTCGGCGCGCTCATGGTTTATCATATCAACAAGCGTGGCGAGTGTTGTAGACTTACCATGTCCTGTCGGTCCCACTACCAAAAAAAATCCCTGCTCGCGGCGCGTAAAATCAACCAAAAGCGCCGGAAGATTCAAATCCTCAAGTTTACGAATTTGATAACTTATTAAACGAAGAGCAATACCGATATGCCCGCGTTGAAAAAATGCATTGCCTCGAAATCGAAGTTTATCCTTATAAGAAAAAGAAAAATCCATTTCCCGAAGCACCATAAATTCCTTCTTTTGTTCCGCTGTAAGCATAGCGGAAACAAGGCCTTCCGCTATTTCGGGGGTAATAACTTCCTTTTCCGTAAGTGGAATCAGCTGTCCGGCGATACGAAGGGTCGGATGCCTTCCTACAGTAATGTGAAGGTCCGAAGCATCCTCCCGCGCCACGTTCAAAACAAGATCTTCAAGTTCATGTTGATAATCCATTGATTTCATAAGGAATCTATTTCTTAAGAATGGCTTCTACTTTTTCTACCACTTCTGATGGCGTAAAGTGTGCTTTTACAATATATCCGTCAGCACCAAGTGCTTTTCCTTTTTCTGTATCATTCTTCTGTCCCAAATTGGTAAGCATGATAATGCGGGCATGAGGAACAAGTTTCTCGGTACGAATATTGCGCAATATTTCAAATCCATCCATAGCAGGCAGTACTACATCCAACAAAATGACTGCGGGCTGTTTTTCTCTTGCAACCTCTATAGCGCTCTTTCCATCTTGAGCCGTCTCCACAACAAACCCAGCTTCCTTAAACTTAAGAACATACATTTCGAGTAAATACTCATCATCGTCCACAATAAGTATTGTTTTTTTCTGCTCGTCGCTCATGTTTTTATTTTACCCCACTCTGTATAGAATTACTACCAATAATACCATAAAGTCTTTCTATATATGTGTATAGACATTCTTCCACCATCATAATACCACCCCCTGTAATTCTTCCATGCCAACTTTCCCTTCTAAAACCTTTAATACACCGTCTTGGGCCATGGTAGTCATTCCCTGCTTGAATGCCTCTTCATTAATACGGGCTTCCGATGGCTGGTCTTCTAAAATAAGTTGCTCAAGATCCGGCGTCATGGAAAGCACCTCAAATGCACCAATACGCCCGCGAGTGCCCTTTGGACACGTACCGGAAGGAACTCCTTGATAAATATGTTCAGGCATCGTGATTCCTTTACGAACACTTGGGGGCATTTTTGCAATATTGTTATCTAAAAACTCTTTTACACGCCCTTCCACTAACACTTCTTTACGGGAATCCGCACAAAGCGTGCGCACAAGCCGCTGACCCACGGCAAGAATAAGCGTTGCCGGAATAAGAAACGGATCAACTCCCATATCTATGAGCCGGGGAATAACACCGGTAGCCGAGTTTGTATGTAATGTAGACAATACAAGGTGTCCGGTAAGAGCGGCATGAATGGCAAGCTGTGCCGTTTCCTTATCACGGATTTCTCCCACCATAATAATGTCCGGATCCTGTCGAAGAACTGACCGAAGGCCGTTTGCAAAAGTAAATCCAATATCGGGACGAACTTGAGACTGATTAATTCCTTCAATGCTATATTCTATCGGATCCTCCAAGCTAATAATATTTGATTTTTCCTGGTTAAGGATTTGCATAATAGCATAAAGCGTTGTTGATTTTCCCGATCCGGTAGGGCCCGTTACTAAAATCATTCCATACGGACGCTTAATACCTTCCTGAATTAATGTAAGGTTGCGTCCTGCAAGACCGAGATCGGGCAACTCTTTTACTCCCGTGGAATTATCCAAAATACGAATAACAACCTTCTCACCGAAATATGCCGGCAACGTGGAAACACGAAAATCGATATCCTTCCCTTCTACATGAGCACTAAATCTACCGTCCTGCGGTTTTCGCTTTTCATCAAGCTGTAAATTTGTAAGAATTTTAATACGGGCAACAACCGCATCATGCACCGCTATAGGCAACATTAAGCTTGTGTACAAAACGCCATCCTGTCGGAACCGCACCCGCAATTGCTCCCGCTCCGGTTCTATATGGATATCCGAAGCACGTCCCTCCGTGGCATGTTTTAAAATAACGGCAACAATCTTTGTAACAGGCGCATCTTCCACAAGCACCCGCTGTCCTTCCTGTTCCTCTTTCGGAATAGCGCCGCCACCCTGATCCTTTAAAAATTGGCTTTCAAGCTCATCAATAGCCTGTCCAACCTCACCTCCAATTCCTTTGTACTGCTGAAGAATAAGCGCAAAATCAGATCGTGTAATAACAACTATTTTAAACGGCATATTCATGTTTGCCGATATAAACTTGAGCGCCTCCCGGGCTTCGATGTCTTCAGGACGTACCATACCGACCACAAGCACATTATCTTCCACAGTAAGAGGAACAAACTGATAATGTACGGCCGACTCTTGCGGAATATATTTTAAAACATCCAACGTCACTTTTTGCCCATCAAGAGCATAGGATGGCACACCCAAAAAAGAACTCTTTGCTTCGAGAAGTTCTTTCTCCGATACATGAGCTTCCTGCAAGAGATCCTCCATAATCTGATCGTCCCCTGCCGCTTTCTCCGTGATAGTATGTGCTTTTTCACTCGTAAGCGCGCCCTTAGAAACGAGTAAATCAAGCATTGTTCGTTTTGCCATGAGTTTAAATTACGTTCGATACATCTTTACTGTCCAATGGGCAAAAACGGATTACGTCTTTTGATCTGTAACGACCGAGGAGGCGGCTCAGGCGCATCTTCCAAACTCAAAAACGCCGGATCATCGAGAATCGTCGTGTCTAAACGAACACGCTGAAGAAGCGCTATATTTTGAAGAATTTTATTTCGTACCTCCGCAAATTGACTGTTTGCACTCGGTGTGCCCGGTAAAATACCTACCGGTACTACTCCGCCAAAATCCTCCGGACTAGGTCGTGACACATACCAAGCAATCCCTCCTCCGATGAGGGCTAATACGATAATAATAAAGACGAGATTCTTTTTAATCATACGTTATAAAATCGTGTCTGTTTGATAATAAGTATTCATCGATATGGTCACCGTAAATATGCCGTCATCGCCCGGCTTACCGAAGGACACATCCGTAACATCAATGAGACGCACATTCCGTTCCAAAATATCAAACAACGTCTTAATTTCATCATAGGTACCTGAAACAGTAACGCCAATTACAAGAGCATCGGGAGGCGCTGATGCCGCCGGAATAGCCGGTACGCCACCCGTAATTGTATCGTTTCCGATGGTTGATACCTGATTTCGGGCGGTATTCTGCACCGCACTACTTGCATCAACGGAAACATTCTCCCAAATAACACCCGACTGTTCGATAAGAATTTCCAGATCAATGAGAAATTCCGTAATATTGGCACCAGCCGGAAGAAAATTACGAATGCGTTCAATGTCTGCCGATGAAACACTGTTATAGCGATTTAATAATTCATCTCGCAAACGAATCACCTCACGCGATTTCTCAATAGCCTCCTCAACGATAACGGTTTCACTACGAATAGCGCTTACCCGATCAAGCTCCGGACGCAAAAACGCCTGCAGAACACCAATGCCGCCTGCAATAAATACTACGATAAATGCGATGCGAAAAATCATAAAGAATCGTTAAAACGGAATATATTATCATTAAACGTAAGATTGAGAGAAAATCCCACCGTATCATCTTCAAGCATACTAATGCCGCTGAAATCCACCGAACGTATAAGTGGAAGATTCTGGAAAATATGTATCTGTTCGTTAAGACTCACATAACTGTCAGCCACCGCGGCAAGAATAACGGAGCGTGAACCGAATGAGTATGTGAAGTCATTATACTGAACTGTTTCGAGTGTATTATTCTCTAAAAATTCAAAAAGACGCGAAGAATATACATGCTGAGCAAGAAGATCCTGCGCAACGGCAAGACCCTTATCTACCCGTACAATCTCCTGGATAATATCGGAATCAAGTTCTTCTTCTATATTTGAAAGCTGACGCGTAAGACCATCTAAATTTGATTCGATACTGCGTTTGTATAAAAATACGCCTCCATATGCCAAACCCATTAATATGAAAAACACCAGCGAAAGCATCGTAAAGACACCCATACCGCCCGATACCGAACGTTGCTTTCGTGGGGATGCTTCTCCCACCGACGGCATTTTTGAAATAAGTGTCGGATCCGCCATAAAATATATTATCTTTTATCGTTATTGCAACCCGCGCAACGCGAGTCCTACCGCATTACTGAACGATGGCCCTATTTCTTTCAGCACCGGCTGAAAAAATGCGGGATATTCAACTTTACCAAAGGGATTGCCTAAAATAACCTCCACACCAAATTTCTTTACGATATGATCAACCAATCCCGGCATGGAAGCTCCTCCTCCCGTTATATATATCTTTGAAATAGTCCCGCCATATTTGCGCGTATATCCCGTGGCAAACCGCTCCAATTCAATAAGCATATAGTCAAGCAGTGGAGCAATAACCTTACGTGTACCCTGATGCTCCAAACGAGAAGAAAGTCCGACTTCCCGTTTCATAAGCTCTGCCCGTTCGAAATTAACTCCCATAGATTCCGCAAGTCCGATTGTAATTGTCTGAAACCCCCTGTCAAAACTATGACTCGACCGCACAATCCCTTTTTCCAAGATAGTCATATTCGTTGTTACAGCACCAAAATCGACAAGGAGCGCCCCACCCTGCTCACGCCGCACCGCTGATCGGATCGAACTGAACACTTCTATTTCGAAGGCAATAGGATCAAGTCCCGCCTGCGCCACAATACGGCGATATTTCTCGATAACATCCTTAGGCACGGCAACTAAAAGCACGTCAATCGCCTGATTTGCCGCCGTAGAAACATTACCTCCACTGTCATGCATAACGTCATCAGGTATGCGCCACCAATCAATCACAACCTCGGAAACTGGTATGGGGATGTACCGACGCGCCTCATACTGCATTGCCATCTTTAAATCCTTTGCCGAAAGAGGCGGGATACTTACCGATGTAACAAAGCTGTTTCTAAGCGGCACTCCCACCACCACTGAGCGTGTTGTTGCGCCCGTTTCTCGCACCAAATCAGCAATTACCTCACTTACCTTCGTATCCGGAAGATGTACTCCTTGCCCGACGCTCTTTTTATTATATGGACCGGCGGCAAGCTCTCCATACGTTTCCAGAATAGCACGCTCGCGCTCGAGACGAAGTTGTATGAGCTTAATGGAAGCTGATCCGATATCAATACCAAGAACACTCGTTTTTTTATCGAACAGTGAAAGTCCTTTTTTTTTGCCACTTTGAAAGAATGGGATATCCATGTTATTGTATCACTGCTTTTTTATGTATTCCATGAACTTATCCACATTATCATGCATAATCCTATCAAAAACATACTATTGGAATTTCTTTTTCCGCAAGAGTGTATCGGATGCAAAAAACCGGAAATATCACTTTGTGAAAGTTGTATTATGCATGTTATGAAAAGCGAGCTCTCCTGCTTTGCATGCGGTGCACGCAACCAAAGCGCAACATTTTGTATATCATGTAAAAATAAATTTCCTTTCCTGACTCGTATTGTTGCGGGAAGTTTTTATCACGACCCGATTATAAAAGAAAGCATCGCCCGTTTTAAATACGCAAGTGAACACGCACTGAAAAGTCCGCTTAGTACGGTAATGGTACCACCTTTTAAAAAAGTACTGCAAGGAATTAATCGGGAAGAACGCGCACGTATATATATTACTCCTATTCCTCTTTTCAAAAAACGTATGCGTATGCGCGGATACAATCAAGCGGAACTTCTTGCCAAGGAAATTGCGAGCGTAACCCATATTCCCCTTCTCCCGCACGCAACATTGCAACGCATTCACAATACGAAACCGCAGGCGTCTCTTTCGAAAGACGATCGAAAGGAAAACGTAAAAGATGCTTTTACCGTCTCATACTCCCCCTCTATAACAAAATCTACCATTGTACTGGTAGATGATGTTGCAACCACAGGAAACACACTTATAGAAGCGGCTCGCATTCTTAAACAAAACGGCGCAAAAGAAGTGTGGGGACTTGTTGTGGCAAAGGGGTAAAACCTTACTGCTCTTCAAATCCCGAATTACTCGCCCGCAAAACAAACGGAATATTAACTGAAATTTTACAAAAGAAAAAACATAAAAAGAACCTATGTCAAAACAGACCTTATTACATGCACAAACTTCTCCCGCGCACGAGTATCCTCATACATTCGTTTTCGAAGGGCGCGTGAAATTTCAATTTGTACACCACGCCCCGTACGACCCCGATTACATATATTCTCCTGTTCCTTACCGGCAAGTTCTTCCCGCGGATCCAAAACCCGATAACCGTTTCGTGTTAGATAATGTTTTGCATTATGTTTCATTTCTTCATCCAACCCGCCTAGCATAATATATTCCGTTTCCCTATTCCGTTCGCCATGCAAGGAAATAACCGTATCCACTTCTGATGCAAGCTTAAGCGCATCCGGCTCGTCGAATTTTGTACTCGGCACCCGAAGGGCGGACGCCGCGGCATTAAATATATAAAGAGAATGTTCATTACCGGCAATTTCACGGGCAAGCGTGTCGGTACCAAGGTCAATTACGCCGCCATGAACGGCAAATATACCGAAACAAAAAGAGGCGCGCTTTACCGTTATAACGTAATCACTTCCATGCGCTTTGATAACATCACTAACATAAGAAGACACAGGATTATTCCTGCGCGTTTTCATCGGGCTGATGAATGCCGAAAGTATTTCCTTCCGTATCGAGAAAATATCCCTGCCACGCCATATGCGGTATGGCAAACTTAGGCATAGCGACTCTCCCGCCAGCGGCTTCAATTCTCGCGGCAACCGTATCAAAATCATCCACATCAACCGTACAGACAAATGCGTTTGCGCCCTGCATGGCATCCGGCGCGCTTGTCGGACGTTTTAATAAACCTCCGTTAATTCCCAATTCTTTACTGTCTTTTTCCGCCGTCATTACCATCCAATATTCCATAGATCCTCCTTCCCATTTTTCTATCTTCCATGCAAAAACATCCCGATAAAACGTCGCCGCCCGCTCAAGATTATCTGCTTGTATTTCGAAATGCACAACTCTATTCATATATTTTATTATTATCTTATTATATTTTCCGTGCCGGCATCCTTATTGTCACCTTTATTATTCATATGATCATGCTAGCACTTTTTATTAAAAATGAATACTAACAATAGAATATTAACCTTTGACAGGTACGCCAGAATTCAGACAAACTTTGGAAGAAGGCGCTTTTTTCATGAACGCGCACAAGAACACACGGTAATGGGGACTGGCCCATTATCTTTTTACTTTCGTGTTTATTCATAAAGATAAAATTTAGCTTTTTGATATTTCAGGATCTCTATAAGAGTAAGATAACCTATTGTATTCATCCGTGGGATAAGAACAAATACCTTTGTCTTGCCAAAGTAGGAATTCAGAAATGCCAGCATCAAGTGCAAACCTGCTACATACCGTGCAATATGGCTCTTCTGATTTTTTTATATTTCCATCCTTATCAACTCGAGTGAAATACAGTTGAGAACCTTTTGGTTTATCAGAATTTTGTTTTATGGCATCAAGAATAGCCCTCCATTCCGCGTGCATGCAACATGTGTGATCATACTTGGGTTTTCCTGAAAAATCGTATTCGTCCAAGCAAGTACGATTCTTCTCATCATCAAGCGGAGGAGCGTTATATCCGCGGCCGATTATCTCTCCATCCTTCACGATAACCGTCCCACACTTTGCTTTGAGACAAAGAGCCTTCTCAGCGATTTTAGCCGCCTCATTCATCCATTCGATTGCTTGTTGTTCCTCTGTGTTTTGTAAATATTTCATCGGTTCGAATCCTTCTAGGGTTCACCCATTTTATCACTTTTAAGTTTTGAAATATACCGCAAAATAAGGGAATTTTGACTACTGTTTTCAAAACTACTGGCAGAGAGAGCTGGACGACGTTCGTACCTAAAACATCAAGACTATTGAAAAGCTCGTCGTACGCTTCATTTGCGAAGAAATTTCCCTGGGAATGTGCGACGGCCACTACTTTTCTCCCTCTGAGAAGAAGCTCTGTATTGTATAATGAATATGTTCGCCCAAATCAACAGAGGTAATATATGAGTCAAGGATAATTTGAGCAAAAGTGTCGATAACGATTTGTGTGAATGTGTCTAAGGCAGAAGTACCTCTCAACAGGATCCAAAAAATTGATGGATCTATTCCTAGCTTCTGAAGGGTAGACTCAAATAGATCTAGAAAAAGATTTTGATTCGTGTTGTAGACTACCTTGAACTCTATGCATCCTAATGGAACAGGGTTTCCTGGCAATTTTTCAAATTCTTCTTCCAACCTCATTCGTGAAAATTCTGCCTTTCCGTCATCACTAAGTATACCATTAATATAAAATACCGTGATTTCAGGTGTACCGATGGGACAGTCTGCGGCTAAAACTGTATCGGACATCAATACTGACAATATAATAACCAGTGCGGTAGCGTACTTAGTTGGCTTCAAGATCAATTCTCCAGAGCGTCTGGATCAAAGTTGCAGGCAAACTTTCGCTCATCTTTCGGCACGCCAGAAAAACCCTGCCCGCTAATTTGTCCTAGGTAGGCAATATATGCTCTGCCCCTTTTCTCAGTATTCATCGCGGGACTTAGCAACTCATCATAAATATTTTCTGCATCATCGATACCATTGGTATACACCAAACATGCGATGGCCTTGTTCTTTTCTATCGCATGGGTGATCGACATTTCCTCACTATCAGCATCAAGCAGCGCATCCTGAATCGATAAGGCGAGCTGTGTAAGGGCTGCCCGTGTCTTCTCTGAATCCAGATAGGTTAAAGCAATATACCGCTGAATATCATCCCGCACCCCATCTCCATCAGAATCGATACCTTCCAAGGTCACCTTCCCTGCTTCCCCCGGATCGGGTGGGAGAAGTCCTAAGTCAGATTCACACCCATCCACCCTCTCCCCATTCACACAGGTATCCGTACCATCCTGGGCTTTGATGAAATCCGTATCTTCTCCGCCGTCTATTATGTTATCTCCCTCTTCTCCGTCTATGGTGTCATTGCCAGGGCCACCTTCGATAGTGTCATTTCCCATTCCCCCACAGATCGTGTCATTCCCGCCATGACCTTTAATAAGGTCATCTCCTCCCAAGCCCACGATCACGTCATCTTCGGATGTTCCTTCAAGGACATCTCTGTTTTCTGTTCCTACGATTGTGGCGGGAAGTCCGAGGCAGGTGTGTTGTTCTGAAAAGGAGGTGGCGACGTAGAGGAATGTTCCGATCAGGAAGATCCCCACGGTTGTTAACATGGAAACGGTAAGCTTCTTGCTTTGGGACATAGGCCATTCTTTTTGTCTGAACAACAGCTTGGCTGTGAAGAGCAAGATGACAATGCTCAAAGTCCCGAGGAAAAGTAAAGAGAGGGGTTCTTGGAGGAGGTCTTTCATACCACGTTATCGTACCATGGGATGAATATTTCGGTAAGGAGTTGATTTATCTAGATAATTTACAATATCCTATTTGACAGTTTATCCGACCAGTTCGTACGCTGAAGACATTGTCCGCTAACACATATCATCTATGGAAAACGCGTCCGCGAAAAACCCACCAACGCATGAGGTCTATCACGTCAGGGATATCCAGGAACAAGAAGGTTCCCAAAAAAGCGGCTTTGAGTTATAATTTGCTGCCCAAAAAGGAAATCTTAATAAAATCAATTGGTTAGCAAGAAATTGGTAAAACTCGAACTTTGAATAAGGGGGTAGAGGAACCCTAACAACAAACCAAAGAGAGATGAACTATATAAGCTGATAAAAGAACTGTAAACCAAACAGCAATACGTATATAAATATTAATTTTATCATCGCTCAACCAAAGCAAACGTCTTTCTGGAAAAAACTTACGGAACAAACCAAATGAAATGAATGAAATACTAATTGCTAATAAAATCAGTTTTCCCTCTTCAGACGATTGTCTTAATAATGATAAAAGGAATCCTCCCAAAAGGAGAAGTACAATCCAATCTACATTCGACGTTAGAATACTATACATAGAATAACTGTATCATGAAGATAATATACTAGAAAACATCAATAATTTATTTACGATGTTTTATGGCGCTGTCTGGATAATGTAATCCAACATTTGCTGCCAAACGCGCGAGTCATTATCGATATTTGTGTGTGGGTTGCAAGCGGGGTCATCTGCTTCATCTGGCCCTTGGGGATCCGGGATTGGTTCGTTTGTTACCTCAGTAACATTAGGATTCTTTGCTTTGATCTCCGACTTACCAGTAAGAGAAATAAGGGGGTTTGGATTGTGCTTTTGTAAGCTTTTATCCACCTGCCTTTGCTTTTTCTTCTGTTGACAGAGAGATAGATTCGGGGTATGGCCCATGGTGGTAGCGGCGAGCGGTGTAGGTGAGTTTTACAAGCTCTTTGTTCGGGGGTACCGATGCAGGTCATCTTCGGGTACAAGTCTGGTGCTTTTCAGGCAAATTTAAGCTTTTCATTCTGTAAGTATGTTAATATTGAGAAAGCCTTTAGTTATTGTTTTCAAAGCACTTTCCCTTATAATAGACATACGCTGGTGCAAAGGTTGTTTTATAGGCTTAATTAATGATTAGTATGTAATGAAAAAATTTCTTAAGCCCACATGGATTATATTTGTTATCCTGTTTATTCTAAATATCCCACTTTATTTTTTGGCTGCGATACAAGATTGGTTGTCCTTATGGTATGCCAATATTCTCCAATGGTTATGGTTGTACGCCCTATTTGGTGAAATCGGTTTTGATGTAACTAGTAGCTATATATGGCCAAATTTTCTTGGATGGACGTTAATCATTTTAGGCAGTTTAATTACATTAATAATCTATTATGTTATTGCGTCAGTTATTTCAAAATACTATAACCGACAAGAAAATTCGGGCTCCTGACTTGAGTTCGAAGCTAACCAGACTCTCAAGGGAGATGAGGAGGTAAATGAAGTGTTTAAGGATAATGGGGACTGACCCCATTATCCAAATTTCACCTCGCCGGGGCTTTCCTACGGTAAAAAGCTCACTAATAGCCAAGCGAGTGAAGCTATTATCAGCAAACAATCGCAATTCGTAGGTGCCAGGAGCAAGATCGTGAGGAATCTCAATAGACTCACTGCCGCTAGCTTTGCCTTTCGTGTAAAGTCCTGCTCTGCAGGGACCATCGGCAGCAGTTTTCTCATATAACCCTAGCCAATTCTTGGGAGTGGGGTTGATAATCCCCTCCCAGCTGACGGTAAAAATTCCACCGACAGGCAAACTCGTTTGATTCACAATCAGACTCGCTTTGGGTTGGGCTTTCTCCATCCCATCATCCCTTTCCAGATAAAAACAGCCGATAATTGTACGATGATCGGCGGGTATCTACACCTCCAGCGTAATCCTGCTCGCGCAGCTGCTACTCCCTCCCATGGGCTGCTTTAGCCTCTCGTTTTCAGCCTCCGTTTCCGCTTCCTGGGTACGGCACGACTAATGGGCTCCCTATCACAGAGGGTGGAAGTGAGCCCCGAGCTCGTTACAGATCTCATTCCGCAGTTCCCTTCCTAACCAAAAAAGATGCCGACAGAGAGAGTTCTGTCGGCAAAAGTCTCTTTGAACTACCCCTTTAAGGGACGATCTTTATCCTGGCTTCCTGCGGGATTTCCATGGACGTTTCCCAAGTGCACCAGGATTCGTAGGCCTCTTGTTGGGCAGGCCGGAAAGCAAGTCTGAGACGGTTACGGAGCTTATTGTACCTCCGGATCAAGTCAGGCTGCTCCTTAACGAGCTCTTCCCAAGTGGGTTTTCTTTGTGGCTGCGGGTTCTCCTGCTGCTTCTGCATATTGCTTTCCTTTCCGGAAAGTAAGCCTTCACCCGCGACCCCTTTCGAAGGACAACGGGCAAAAGCTCGCTGTCCTCGTAGAGGAATGTTTTCTGGTATTATACTCATTCTGTCCATTCGCGTCAAATTTCTTTAGCAAAATCAGAGACTTAACTATTCTTTAGGAATAGCATTGCGAAGCTACGACCCAGAGGAGGAGCAAATTTGCCACAGCAGGAAGTTTCCTCTTAACAGTCTTTTTTGGTGTTGCTGAAAGAGCCTATGGCTGCTATTAAACTTTTTACTATGTAACTTTCTCGCTACCAATCTTTGTAGCCTCCATTCTCTCTATTTTATTTAAGGGTGGTTGCTTCCTCGATGCTTCAAGCGCGCAGTGCGATGAGCACACGCTTGTGATGGGCACAGAAGCGACCAGAGGGAGAATGGAAGTGAACGATAACAGCTGCCCCTGCGGCAATCCCCTTCCCCTCCGGCACCGGAGGTATTGTGAACGGTGCTCATCTAAAGCGAGCCTCCTCTGGAAGCGATGGCAAGACCCCGATTTTTCACACACAGTCAGCTCGAAGATTTCAAGCAATATGTGTCCCTGTTTCTTTGAGAAAAAAGGAGTGAGGAGGCATTTTCAGGGAGGAGTGAATTCTTCTGGTATTGTAGTAGTGGATGTATCGACCAATGGCTTCAATCAGAAGTTCGATGGTGGGGTGACGAGAAGGTTTCCCAAACTCCAATTTGAATTTATCATAGAATGACTCCTGATGGCCGTTTTTCCATGGTTTGGCCTTGGGAGAGTGGGAAGGGAGAATCTTGTGATCGATGATCCATTGAATACAGGTATGGGAAGTGTATTCACTGCCTTGGTCGGAGTGAAAGAGGTAGGGAGTGCCTCGTTTGCGCACCGCTTCTTCTAACACATCAAGCACCAATCGGGTGGTATGATGGAGACCAATCTGCCAGGCAATCACTTCTCGAGTAAATCGATCAATGATGGTAGCCAGATAGATTTTTGATCCATGAAAATGAAGCTCAGTAAAATCACCAACCCAGATGACATTCGGGGCAATGGGTGAAATGCCCTGAGTTCGATTGGGTATGCCACTCATTGACTTGGTACGGCCATACCGAGCCTTTTTATGACGAATACGGGGTTGAATGCCAAACTTTTTCATCACGCGGTGAGCCCGATTTTTCCCAATATGTAAGGCAATGGCGATACGGCGATAGCCATATGCTAGATGCTCGATCAATGTTTCCAAAATACGATCCCGCAGAGTACGGTCTTTAATCTCTTGTTTTGGTTTGTAGTAGAGACTGGAACGGGAAACGCCGAGAGAGCGAGCGAGAGCCGCTTTGGAGATTTCTTTTTCCCGCAAAATATCACGCGCTAAGAAAGGAGCTTTTCTTTTTCATCTTCTGGTGCAGAATCATTTCGCCAATGATAGCTTTCAATTCCTGATTCTCCTGTTTCAACCTTTGTACTTCTGTACTGGAGGTATGGCTATTTCTGGTTTGTTTCCGTAGCCACTTCTTAATCGTATCTTCTGTTATTACAAATGTCTTCGCGGCATCAGGGATGGACATACCTTCATCCTTGATGGCGGAAATAATCTTAGCCCGTTGTTCCGGGCTGACGCGTGTTGCCATATATGTATATATTACGTCCGTCTAAAGGTGCGGACACATGTACAGTATATCAGGGCCATGCCAACAAGAGCCTGCGCGCGGTCTTCGTCCTACACTGCGGAGAGGGAGGGATTCGAACCCTCGAAGCCTTTCGACTTGCCGGTTTTCAAGACCGGTGCATTCAACCGCTCTGCCACCTCTCCCGATTTTTATCTTCACTTGCTGTCCGCATTAAAAATTATTTGGAATATACCACACCTATAAACTAACTCCTGCACCCGAAAGTTTTGCCGCCAAACCACAGATTTGGGCAAAATTCGGGCGGAGAGGGAGGGATTCGAACCCTCGAACCGGTTTTACCCAGTTAACTCCTTAGCAGGGAGCCCCTTTCAACCACTCAGGCACCTCTCCAATATATTTAATTATTTGTACAAACCTCCGGTTTTACCCAGGCGCAAAGTAATGCCTATTACTTTGCGCTCCCGCGCAGGGAGCCCCTTTCAACCACTCAGGCACCTCTCCAATATATTTAATTATTTGTACAAACCTCCGGTTTTACCCAGGCGCAATTGAGGGTTGCCGGGTAGCGCTCAATCCCCTTTCTTTAGGAATATAATCCTCGGCAAAGCCTCGAGCAAAAAACTGTTTATTCCTAAAGCCGGGGAAACGTTTGTTTCCCGTTGGAAGCTCACTTACTCGCTTCCAACCCACTTAGGCACCTCTCCAGATATTATATTATCGGCAAAGCCTTAAACAAAAACGTTACCCTTAAAGAATATCATTCCCCATTATGGCTTCAACCGTAGCATAATCTTATTGGATTTTAAACACTTGCCTTGCTACAATACTACTGCTACTATGACATCCGTAATAAACTTAAAAAAACATGACCGTCCGCTTTCTTCCGAAAAAGCGACTCCCCCTCTAGCGCCGGATCAGAAAAAATCGGAACGGGAAAATTTTTACCGCCCTATTTTATGGGAAGCGGAGGAATATCCCTATTACCGAAAATCATCCGATTGGTACTGGGCTGTTGGTATTATTACCGCAGGATTTTTTGCTGTAGCTATTATTGTGGGAAACTTGCTGTTCGGCGCATTTATCCTTCTTGGAGGATTTACCCTTGCTCTCTATGGCGCACGCCGCCCCCAAACCGTATCTTTTTCCATCTCACCGAAAGGTGTTCATGTGGGCGACACGATATATCCTTATGAATCCATAAAGTCATTTTGGATATTCTACGACCCGCCCCATGTAAAGGAATTAAGCATTGAATCGCATAAATTTATAATGCCTCATATTAGAATTCCTTTGGGAAACGTAAATCCCGCGAATATGCGTTCGTACCTTCAGCAATTTCTCCCCGAGGAACAGCAGGAAGAAGCCCTTACCGATTCTCTGGCGCGTTATTTTCGGTTTTAAAACACACACATATACCAAGTGATTCGTGTTTTATAAAATCATAACAGCACTACACATTCCTGTTCCCGTCGTTCAATGGATAGGACGCCAGCTTGCGGAGTTGGTAATAGAGGTTCGAATCCTCTCGGGAACACAATAACATTTCCCTTGCTCAGTATTCTTCGTATACTACATATATGGATATTAACAATAATTCCGGCATACGGTTTGATGAAGGAACCTTCTCTCCTGATCCATTCTCCCGGCCGTCCGGTCTTGCCGGGTGGATTATTAACCACTCCAACGGACGAATAACAACAGAAGCTGAAGCGAATAATATATTAATCGGTCTTTTTGTCATTATTATTATAGTCATTATTACCATATTTTTTATATTGAACCGTTCCCCCTCTGTAGAACTTCCTCTCGGTACAGAAATAATATATCCTCCCAAAGAACCGCCACGATTAAATATTCCTTTATTGTAAGTATGGTAAAATTATGAAAAAAGGATTTACTCTTATAGAACTTCTCGTTGTCATCTCTATTATTGGGCTTTTGGCGAGTGTTGTGTTGGCAAGCTTAAACACAGCACGTTCCCGTGCGCGAGACGCACGGCGCATGACGGACATGCGCCAAATACAAACCGCCCTCGAACTGTATTTTAATGATAATGGCGTGTACCCCAGTACCAGCAACGTATGGTTCGGTGTTTCAGTTAATGGAGGAAGCCGCGGCGTTACCGGTGCCGGCGGCTATATACCCAACCTTGCCCCTACGTACATACCAACCTTACCCGTAGACCCTCTTGATAATAGAAGTGGTTGGTCCGGGTATCTATATCTATCAATTAATGGATCACAATACGCCCTCCTCTCTACCGTGATTGGCCCCGAAAGTTTCCCGTCTGCCGGAGAACCATTTTATGACCCCAATCGCCCCACATGGGCATGGAAAGTCTGTAGCGGTCCGCCGGAATGTAATCGCTAAATACAATCCTTGCAAATCCTTCACAAAGAAGACATCCTTGGGATATATGAATTCGTACGATGCCCCACTTGATGCCGTTCTTCATGTGTCCTCTGCGCATAAAACGGCCTTTAAAAAAGCGGGTATTGAAACCGTGCGCGATTTGTTGTTTTTCTTCCCCGCACGATATGAGGATTTTTCGGTACGTACATCCATTAAAAATCTTTCTGCCGGAGTACATACCAGTATTGAAGGAATAATTGCCTCTATAACGTCAAAGAAAGCATATCCGCGGCGTATTCCGTTAGTGGAAATTGTCGTGGAAGACAGCTCCGGTAAAACACGGGCGCTTTGGATGAACCAACCCTACATTGCAAAAGCACTTGTGAAAGGATCGATCATTCATCTTTCGGGAACAGTAAAGCAAAATAAAAAAGGTGAGCTATATATGGTAAATCCGGTACGCAACACATCACGCGCACATACCGACGAACATACCGAGCGCATTATATCGTACGACGACGATACCGCTGAACCTCTTATTCCTGTTTACCCCCCAGTGCGTGGCGTACCGGCACGCATACTTCCCTCTTATATACAGGATATTCTTCATCTTGCCTCCGAACTGCCGGACAGCATTCCCGCTTCCGTCCGAAAAACCTATAATCTGCCGGAAATTAAAAATGCCCTTTTTCATATTCATAAACCGAGCACAATGGCGTGGGCGGATGCCGCGCGAAAACGATTTGCGTTTGACGAAATGTTTGCCATACAACTGCATCGCGTACGCATGCGCACTAATCTCTCAACACAAAAGTCATTTACGATTCCCTTTTCTGAAACTCCCATAACAGATATAGAAACCCGTATCGCATTTCCCCTCACTGGTGCGCAAAAACGAGCCGGTAAGCATATTTTAAAGGACTTTTCATTATCACACCCCATGGCGCGTTTGTTGGAAGGCGATGTCGGCTCCGGAAAAACTCTGGTGGCCATTATTGCCGCCCGCGCTGTTACCGCCGCAGGCGGACAAACAGCCTATCTGGCACCCACAGAAATTTTAGCGCGCCAACATCTTCGGGAATTTTGCAAACATCCCTTTTCCGGACGTATCGGGCTTATTACATCGAGTGAATGTCGGGTATTTCCTTCCAAAGCGCGTCCAACAGAATCCGTACGCATATCACGCGCACAACTGCTTGTATGGGTTGCCGATGGTACGGTGTCTGTTCTCATCGGAACACATGCCCTTATACAAAAAGATGTTCTATTTAAATGCCTTGCTCTCCTTATCGTGGATGAACAACATAGATTCGGCATAGAACAAAGAAACCGTCTCGTACGCATGCAGGAAAAACAACCACACCTGCTTTCCATGACCGCAACACCCATACCCCGCACACTGGCACTCACGCTTTATGGCGATCTTGATATTTCTCTTTTGGACGAAATGCCTCCGGGACGGAAGCCGCCAGAAACACATATCATACCTCCCGAAAAACGCGAAAGCGCCTATGAGTTTATACGGAACACCATTAAAGACGGCGGACAGGCATTTGTTATATATCCTAAAATAGGATTACAAAGCGAGGAACACACAAAACCGGATAAGCCAATTTCCGAAATATCCGCATCCATGAAAGCGGTTGTAGAAGAACATAAGCGTCTTAAGGAAGATATTTTTCCTGAATTTACCGTCGGCATGCTTCATGGAAAATTAAAGCCACGGGAAAAAGAAGATGTTATTGCGCAATTTCGTGCCGGAGACATTCATATTCTCGTATCCACGTCTGTTATCGAAGTGGGTATCGATATTCCTAATGCGTCTATTATGATGATTGAAGGCGCCGAACGATTCGGCCTTGCCACACTGCATCAATTCCGCGGACGCGTGGGGAGAGGCGGGCAAAAATCATATTGTTTTATTTTTACCGATTCCAAAACACCAAAAACGCTTGAACGCCTACAAGCCCTTACAAAAGCAAAAAATGGCTTTGAGCTTGCCGAGTATGATCTTTCCTTTCGTGGTCCGGGAGAACTTTCCGGGTCTTCGCAATGGGGCATTAGCGATATTGGCATGGAAGCGCTTCGCAATATAAAAATGGTGGAGGCGGCACGAACAGAGGCTGAAAAACTTCTTTTGTCTGATCCAAAGCTTGCCGCGCACCCCATCCTAAAAGAGCGCGTAGAAAAACTTGAAAAACAATCTCTGCATTTCGAATAAAATTGTTCTGTATTAAAAAATGAAACTCTATGTCATTTAGCGGCGATGCTTAGGCGTAACCCAAAAACCAAGCCGCCATCGTCCCCCCAGCATGAGGCGCGTTTGGGCCTCGAGCCCCGGAATGGCGCCAAAAACAATGATGGTAAACGGCATAAGCACCCATTGAAAAACCATACTAAAACTCCTCCACTTGCCATAGTGTTTCGGACGCGGCGGCAGAAGAGATGTTGAAATAACGGCAGATGTGATAAGCCCCACCATAGCAAATCGCATAAGCGTCTGTGTAATAACCGGCAAATTATAAGAAAGAAGCGTTGTATTAAACTCTTTCCCTCCCAGATAAATGGGAAGCCATCCCAAGGCAAAAATAATAAGTGCATTGGTCGCCCATGACCAAAACCCCTCCAGCAAGACACCGGTAAAATATATTTTTTGTCTAATGGGAATATTTTTGTTCCGTACAAAATTAAAAAATACATATGGCATATTTTCGACTCCCCATCCCCACCTGCGTTGTTGCTTGTATACATTTTTTACCGTTTCCCAAAATGTAGGGGCAACATTTGCATCCAATGATATTGGATATGAAAGCGGTATTGTACGGTAGTCTCCGTTATACGGAAAAAAATGATTCCAAAAAATACGCGAATCTTCCGATACAATGTTTTTCTGCCAATAGCCGACATCCACAAGTCCGCTTAAACTCATAGAATGAGAAGAAAATGTTGTAAGCCGTTCCGGACGCTCCTGTTGCATCATTTGCCAAAACGTACCCGATGACGCAACCACGCGGGAAAGCATGGGGGCATCCCATATATTATTGTTATATACCGGCACCGGCTGAAATGATGAGCGATACGGTTTTTCTACTGTAAGAAAGTGATATGCTACACAAGAAAAATAATGCGGATACACGCGGGAATCGATATCAAATGCAGAAACAATTACATTTTTATGCGGAATATTTTTCGGATCAATATAGTTCTCTACAATTTCTTTGGCGGCATATGTTCCGTTTGATCCCTTTCCCGCAAGCTCACCCTCTGTGTCCATAGGATGCAATGTTGTAAAAAACATACCGAACTTATCACCATACTCTTCGACAATAACACGCTCTGTTTCAGCGGCCTCCTCTCCGGCGCGCTCCTCCCGAGCGAGAACAATAATCATACGATCTTTCGGCCAGGGCGTTGCTAAAATGGCATCTAAAGATCCTCGCACAACGGAAGCATCTTCTTTATAAAACGGCAGTATAACCAGTTGTTGTAAATGCTCCCACCGCATATTAGCAAGTTTTGAATGCCAATCGATTTCCATATGTTTTTTAAGACGCTTGGCGCTAATACGCATATGCACCGATAAAAATACGGTCTTTATAAGCCAGTACAAATCGAATGTAATGATAAACACAGCCGCCCACACGGGCGCCCGCCACGAAAGAAGGAAAAGTCCTATAAGCGTAGTCCACGCAAGCGCTCCCGGAACAATCTCAAAAAAACGATAAAGACGACGATCGCTTCCCGTTAAGTCATTTGCTTTTGAAATATTGTAATATGTATTCACGCAGGAATTGTACATAAGATAAAGAGAAATGCAAATAAAAACCGGCTTATCTTTTGGATAAGCCGGGATACCTTAATCTTTCCATAAATTATTTGCCGCATACTTCAGCACCACATCCACGCAATACTCACAGTAACCACCGTCAAGCATGCTACGCACCATGGTCCCGTACTTATCTGTTTGCTCTTCATCCCGGGTGCGAGCTTTGGTGATGATGCGGCTAATGTCCCGCACCGAAGCCATGAGCTTTTTTTCTATGGCTTCTTTGAGGGGCTCATAACTCTGGTATGAGATACTCTCACCCCGCCTGCCACACGCCCACAAATAGGCAATCACTTCTTGGCGGAAGCCGTCGGCGGCGGATCCGATAATCGCAATCTGTTCTTCCACCGATTTAAGAAATGCCTCATCCGGCTGAAGCTCTTCACGAGTGTTGGCATCTCTGACTTTAGTTTTATTCACATGCGCCTCGGCGTGGTCCAGATAATTCTGAAACAACGTCTCTGCCTGTTCTTGATATGAATAAACAAACGCTTTGGTAATCTCTTTCTCCACGAGCTCCAGATACTCCTTATGCAAGGTATCCTGGAGAAACTCGAGATACATCTTACGTATGTCGTCAGCCATGTCTTGATCCTTGACCATACTAATCATGGCTTCCCGCACGTTAATCGGGTTAATGCATTTACCGGATTCGGCAAGCGCATTATCAAGCGCTTTCATGATAAAGCGGGTTGAGATACCGAAAAGACCCTCGCGTTTGGCCTCATCGTGCAACTCTTGGATATTGATCTTCTTTGTCCGTCCTTTCTCGACCACTTCTTCGCCGTTATACAGCGCCAGTTTTGTCATTAGATCACACTTTGGAGTCGGTTCGAGTCGGGATAAGACGGCAAACATCGACGCCATCTCTAGTGTGTGAGGCGCTACGTGAGCATCAAAAGACGATTTCTGCAAGATCTTCTGATAAATCTTGACCTCTTCAGACATCCGCAGATTATACGGAACTTTGACGACCACAATACGGTCAAGAATCGCTTCGTTGGTGTGATCGGCTTTGAACTTTTGCCACTCGGCCTCGTTTGAGTGGGCAACAATAACCGAGTCTATATACACCGTGCCGTGCCGTCCGGGCGCAGGGACGAACTTCTCTTGAGTTGCCGTAATCATGGCATGCAGGTATTCTGTTTCATTCTTAAATACCTCAATAAATTCAACCATGCCACGGTTGCCCACATTAAACGCCCCGTTCAGTTCTAGCACGCGAGGATCACCTTCGGAGTACATATCGAGCTTAGAGATATCCTCTGATCCGATCAATACGGACGTATCTTGGTTGTTCGGATCAACCGGCGGAACAACACCAATGCCACGCCGGTTACGTTTAGAAAATTCCACCTGGACGATGGGAAACTCTTCATAGCGTGCGCCAAATTCGTCCTTAAGCCGATGCCGGCAAATGGGACACAAATCTCCTTCGATATGGACATCAAGCATCTTCTCGAATTCCTTGCGCAGATGACGCGGAACAAGATGCAATGGCTCTTCGAACATTGGACAGCCTTCAATGGCATAGACCGACTCGGCTTCTTCCAGACCCCTCTGCAATTTTTCAACCAGCGAGCTTTTGCCCGATCCAACCGGTCCCATCAGGTACAACACCTGGCGACTTTCCTCTCCCTTTAATGAAGCTGAATGAAAATAACGAACAATCCGTGCCGCCGTTCGTTCAATACCAAAAAATTCATCTTTGAAAAAGTTGTAAACCTTGAGGGGTTCATCTTTGTACAAGCGCCCCACTCGTGGATCATCGGATTCGGTGATCTCCGACATACCCTGGGCAATCATCATATTGTACAGACGACTGTGCGCAAGTCGGGTTATGCCCGGATTCTTTCGGACTTCTTCAAGGTAATCGATCAACGTTCCCTGCCATTCTACCCTTTGATGACTCGCCCTGTCCTTGGTAATCATAGTCTCGAACTGTTCCCGTGATGCCTGTTGCTGTGCCATGCTATCCTCCGTATGTTATAGGGTTATATTTCAATTTTAATGAACACATCATCAACTACACCTTACAAAAGCACATAAATATATCTTAGTCTATATATAACGTTATCAAATATTATCGTTTATGATATAGTGTATAGGCACTATTTACAGCTATTCGGTCTGTAGCTCAATGGTAGAGCGCTGAGCTTATACCTCAGTGGTTGTAGGTTCGATCCCTACCAGACCGACAAAAAACTCCCTTTCGGGAGCTTTTTACTTTCTTATACCGCCTGCGCCGGCGAAATACCCATAATTTTATTAAACATATCGCGTTCGATAGTTTCGTGTTCCAGCAAATATTCAGCAATTTCGGCAAGTTTTCCTTTCTTTTCTTTGAGTATTGTTTGCGCCTTTACAAGAGCTTCTTTCATAAAACGCGATACTTCCGTATCCACCTGTGAAGCAACTTCCTCCGAATATTTTTTCTCATGCCCAATGTCGCGTCCGAGAAATACCATGTCGCTTTGATCATCCCAGGCAACCGGACCTATTTTTTCAGACATACCGTACCGTGTTACCAAACTGCGCGCTATAGAAGTTGCCTTGCGGATATCGTCGGATGATCCGGTAGTAAGCTCGCCAAATATAAACTCTTCAGCCGCATACCCTCCAAGAGAAACCGCCAATTCGTCCAAGAAGTGATCTTTTGAGTAGTAATGTTTGTCTTCCGTTGGTAATTTCATAGTATATCCGCCGGCACGCCCACGAGATATAATGGAAATTTTATGCACGGGATCCGTATTGGGAAGCGACGCCGCCACCAGCGCGTGCCCCGCTTCGTGATATGCCGTAATTTTTTTCTCTTTGTCTGAAAATACCTTACTTTTACGCTCCGGTCCGAGAAGTACTTTTTCTATAGATGTAAGAACGTCCATTTGATTCACCTCCTTTCTGTTTTCACGCGCCGCCGCTATAGCCGCTTCATTTACAAGATTTGCCAAATCGGCTCCGGAAAATCCGGGCGTACGCTCCGCAATACGACGCAAATCAATATCGCCCGCCATATGCTTTTTTATCACGTGCACCGCTAAAATAGCTTCTCTGTCTTTAATATCGGGCAAATCAAGAACAACCCTTCTATCAAACCGTCCCGGGCGAAGAAGCGCCGGATCAAGCACGTCCGGACGGTTCGTTGCCGCCATTACAATTACTTGGTCTGATGTTTCAAATCCATCCATTTCGGTAAGGATCTGGTTAAGCGTTTGTTCACGCTCATCATGTCCGCCACCGAGACCTGCACCACGATGACGCCCCACCGCATCAATTTCGTCTACGAATATAATAGAGGGAGCGGTCTTCTTCGCGGTACGAAACAAATCCCGTACACGACTTGCGCCCACACCCACAAACATTTCAACAAATTCGGAAGCCGACATATGAAAAAACGGCACGCCAGCCTCTCCCGCAACCGCTTTTGCAAGCAGTGTTTTTCCCGTACCGGGACTTCCCATAAGAAGTACTCCGCGCGGAATGCGAGCACCGATATCCAAAAATTTCTTCGGATTTTTAAGAAAATCCACAATTTCTTCAAGTTCCTCCTTTGCTTCTGCGGATCCGGCAACATCCTTGAATGTAACACGATCTCCTTTTTTATCCTGCGGATTAATAACGCGTGCCCGCGACTGGCCAAACATCATAGCCTGTCCATTCGAACGCTGAACCTGCCGCATGGTAAGCCAGATAAATAAACCGATAAGCAAAATAGGAAGGAGAAACGGCAGAACGGTCGCCGCCCAAAACGCAAGTCCCGACGGCTCCTTTACTTCGATTGTTATGCTTTCCAAAAGCGCCGGACTGACGCCATAATTTACGAGCGTTTCCGTAAGAGCCGCGTCTGATTCTTTCTTTGTCGTCTGCACAACCTCATTAACAAGAGTTATTTCAAGCTTATCTTGCTGTACGGTTATACGCTCCACGTCACCAGCCTTGATTTCCGTTACCAGACGGGACAGCGTAATTTCCTCCGGCTCCTCGTTGGTTACAAATGAAGCATAGACCGCCGTTAGAATGAAAAAAATTAAAACGGCGTAAAGGATATTCTTTCCGAATAACGTAACCGGATTTTTCATTATGGGCTTTTTAATGGGATTTTTCATGAATTATGTTATGTGAATTAATCAATAGAAACATACAGATAAAACGTCTCTGTTATACTCCAGGGTACAATTATTGTACCACAATGGCAAGGATTTATCGTAATTCTTTTTCTATATCGATCTCCGCCATTTCCGCCAAATCTGATTTTTGAGGCTGATTTTTTCGAAGCGCCGAAGATAATTTGGCAAGTATAATTCCTACCTCCGGGACAACTCCCATTGACGATGTGGCGATTCCCTTTCGAAATACAAGTTTAAAGATACGCGGTACCCCTTGAGCAATGCTACTGCCGAAACGCGGCACGGAATCTACAATAAGAAACTCGCCATCATTTTTTATATCTTCCATGAATATACCCGCCCGGATATATGTAAGTTCGCTTGTTTCATGATTATATCTGTAAATTCCCGTTTGCAGAGGAAGCGTCATTTTCTGTATACCATGCGGCACAAGAGCGATATGCGATAGTGGCAAACGTTGCTTTATCGCCGCATTTACTTTTTCAAAATCGAATTGAACATCAATGCCAAGGTGCGCCGCTATATGGAAAAACTCCATGGGCGGTACTCCCTGCATCATCAACATTTGCGAGTGCATAGGAAATGCTCCGGTAAAGCGCGGATTACATTCTATAGGATACAGGTCATGTGTTTCTTTGTTGTAAATAAAATCAATACCAAAAACTCCCTTGTATCCCTTACGTGATAGGTATAATCCTATTTCCTCTACAATATGCTGTGCCGTTTTTACCGTTTCATCCGGCCATGAATGAAAAATCCAATCATTACCAAGAAATGTTCCCGTTGCCGCACTCCCGTGTAATGATTCCGGTACATCTATTAACTGCAACTGCAAGGTAGACGTAAGAACGCCGCGCGCCGTAACGCATCCAAGCATGGAAGGCGCAAAACCTTCTATAAAAGGAGAGATGAGAATCTCATTGAAACGATTATCACCGGAAAGAATATCTCGGCACATATGCCAATCATCCTTCGTATGCAAAAAGAATGTTCCCAAATTACCACTCACTTCAAGATCCGCTCGCTGAACCACCACCGATGTTTGCCACTTACCATGCAAATCATCATATGATAACTTCAAAAACTCTTCGCGGGACATGCGCCATTCCGGCATAGTAGGAAGTTTTAGCTGTTTTATAAGATCACGAAACTCCCCTTTAAGCTGTGTTCCCTCATAGTTTTTTGGCGTATTACCTATCCAATCAATACCAAGCTTATCAAGCGTTTCCGCAGTTCGCCTAGTTGCTAAATTAATCATGAGCCGGTAGGGTTTTTTCCACGATTTGAGAAATCCTTGAAATATATAATTATTCACCAGATAACCAAGGGCATGTACTTTAGCGGCAATCCGCGGATGATGTTCTTCCAGACAAAAAATCTTTGCATGTTTCCGCAACATGTCCAAATCGACACTGTCTTTGACGCAATAAATAGCGTAGTTATCGAGAAAAAGCGCCGGTATAATACGATTATACGGCTCTATCCCTACAGCTATAATTGTTTTTTCCTGCATGTTCTTCAGTACATCTCCCAGATTATGAATATACTTTTGCCATGCCAAGAAGCGTGTCTTGTCCATAAAAATATACTACTCACATTATGTCATGCTTATATATAAACTTAAACATCACATCATGTGATTATACACTGATCCAAATATGATAGTGGGGCAGAATGCGATTGCATCTGCCCCAGAGTTTATGCAGCAACTATTTCCACCACGGAAGCGACTGAATGAATTTTTTCAATTGGCGGGAGTTGCCCCTTCACCGGGGCGTCAGAAACAAGAAAATGAACTGCCGTCATTGACTCAAGGACCGGGAGGTCGCCATGTTCCTCCTCCACCGCCTTCCGGTGAACAAAGTAGGATTGTTGATCCTCAATATCCCACACGCGGCCGGTGCCGGTAACACCGTTAAAATACATAACCACCCCGCGGTGCCATTGATCGCTTTTCGGATTTGGCACCTCCGGCGGATTCCAAGCTACAGCGGGCACCTTATGTTTTTGCATAACTTTCTCGATGCTTTCCGCGGCATATCTGGTAACCAGATCGCCAACTTGGTCCCATATGCCGGAGAACGAAGCTCCCGGATAGGCGTTAGACGCTTCTAACGCCACCACGTCATACCCGCCGCGCTTTTTAACGGCTTGACCAAGGAAAATCTTCTCAACGTATTGAAAAAACTTTCCCCTCCAAGTGACAATTGACCATTCTTCCTGGACAAACGATCCATCCTTGTAGATCGTTAGAAGATCTACATTATCTTTCCCTGTTTCCCGAGTATGTGGAATGTCTACACCGCGATATCCTTGACTCCATCGGACCGGCACTGCCATGGTAAAGGACGTCTGTCCCGTTACCTTTTTTGGTTCTCCTTCCTTTCGAGCATTAAACCAAAAGCGTTCTACTACGGGTTCATCCTCTTCACGCCCGCTGGTATCCACCGTAAAGATGATTTTATCTGGCGTTCTCCCGGTGAGCATAATCTTTCGCCACATCGCTTCACCGCTTGATGTGGAATAAGCATTCCGGGTTCCGGCAAAATCGCTAACCGTCATGGTCACTCCATGGAAATTAATCGAAGAATTCATATTCTCTCCTTTTGTCAAAGTTTTTTATTCTGGTAAGAATTTATCATACTTTATTACTTTTGTCAATAGAATTCGTCTGTTTCATTCATAAAAACTCTTATTTTTTGGGCATTTTTCAAACTTTATAATGATATTCTCGATAGTTATGTATATGAACAAAAAAAGCCCGATTAAGGGACTTTAGGCGGCAATTTGATACCGATTTTTTATATAATATTTTTTTAATTCGGAAAAAAGGCGCATTGCCTCCTTCTCCTGCGGCTCCTTTTTTTGGGGCGCGAAAAGCAAAATGCCTCTGTCTCCATATTTTTCAAGAGCTATTGAAATTCCCTCCCGTGAACTCTTAACATCCACATTAAACCGAAACCCTCCTTCCGCATCGGACGCAAGACCAAAAAAATCAATACCGCGTCTGTCCGGCGCACTTTGTTTTAATGTTTCTTCAACCCATGCGATAAATCCGTGAGCTTGCAGATATCGAAATAATTCTGCCACATAATCCTGGGACGCCTTTCCTCTTTTCTCTCCCTGAACCTCTTTACAAAGCGCGACCACCCGCTCCCATTCCCGTTTCCCTTTACACCTCCTGTATATCTTAGGGCCATTGTAATCCTTAACATCATTCGCCTTTATACCCGGGGAACTCATGGGCTGTATGGTCATACAAATACTACCTGCGCGTGATGGCGGTACATACACGCATACAGTAGTGCAGATAGTACTCCGCATACTTTCTTCCTGATAGCACATGATCCACGTCCTCCTTTGGAGTATTTGAAGCGATTAATTTGTTTTATGATAACAATTTCATTCCATGACACACTACTGTGGATATCTTTACATGTCAATATGATCGCAAAATTCCTATACTGTATGTATGGAGAAAAAGAGAAAATCGTTCATAGATGGACGGGACGCCCTTAATATACTTAGGGAAGCGTTTACGTCCCGTGATAAAAAAACACCACCCTTTTCGGGACATATTGCGGAACTTCAAAAATCACTGCACGGCCCCGAAGCGCATACCGTAGCTATTGATACCGAGAAAAGCAGTGATACCCTTAACGAAACTCCGCCTTTAACAACCAATCTGGGAGATGTATTTAAAAGGGCAAAACAAAAAGCCGAAAGCAATGCCTCATCTTCCACGGAAACAAATCCTTCGTTGAAAAACGGAGAATTACCGCCCGAAAAAACACCGGGAGAAAACGCCACCCTGCATAATGCCGCGGCCAGAATATTACGCGGGGAAACGCCGCTTCCCCATGAACAAGAGGTTCTTGAAAATGAGCTCGAGAAAGCCGGTATTAATGAGGAAGTCAAGACGGAAAAAGAACTCTCTCCTGAAAAAAATAGCCCCGGTATCTCTGATAAGGAACGTAATGAATATGTGGACAGATTATTGACTCGCATGAGAAATGGCACCGGAAAGGGGTACGGACAAGGTCAGGGCGCAGGGCCGGGATATGAAGAAACGTGGTTGCGAGGATGGATGGCGGAACAAATGGCGGAACATGCTAATAGTCCTTCCATACAGGAAGAAATACGCGCTATTGGTGAGCGCGCTCTTGCGTTGGAGAAAGAGAAAAAAAACGCTGACGATGCCCCCAAAATGCCCCCCGCTCCCATCCCGGAAACGGATTCCAAAGAGGTGGTAACATTAGCGGATCATTCTCCAGATACCGAAGAAGACAAAAAAGAAACGGGGAACAATCTTCCCGAAACCATCCTTATAACACCGGAAAACATTCCCGTACCCGAAGAAAATGCTCTTGCGATCGTACAGGATACTCATCCTAAGTCTGATGCGGTGTCCGAGCAAGTTGATACGCCAATGGAAGAACACCCTCCGGTAAAGGAAGGTCTTAAAAAAACGGAACAAGTTGCATTATTTATCCAAAAATATGATGCATTATTGGAAGCACTGGAGACAAAACGCCCTACCGCCGAGGAACAACTTGAACGTCTTGCTCGTGGCATTGCCCAAAGGACGCAATTTAATGTTAGGGAAATTGAACAACGTTTGGCTGATGCGGAAGATGACGGAGACAAGGTAATGTACGAAAAAGCAATTGAACTCATTAAGGAAGAAATCACCCCAGACGAAGAATCCTTCGCCCAAGAACATGTAAACGCATCAGAAAAAAAGGAAGAAGATATACCGGAAAACATTCCCGTACCCGAAGAAAATGCTCTTGCGAGCATAGCGAAAAAAACGGAACATCCTCCGGAACAGCAAGAAGAATACTCTCCGATAAAGAAAGAAGACCTACCGGAAAAACCATTACGTGAAGAGAAAGAGGAGGAAGAGAAGGAGAAGGAGGAAGAGAAAATAGCCCGACTTGGTGTGGCATGGAAAGCCCTTAATGAACAAGTAGAGGAAGAGCGGAAAAAGCAGGAAGACGCGGAAAAGAAACGGAGAACAGATACCACAAAACGGGAGCAACCACTGGATCCAAATGATCTCCCCTCTGAAAAAAAAGAGCAAACGGATACTCCTAATACCGAAAACATCACGGCACACCGTGAGCAACCGATGTCTCACATAACTCCGCGCGTTGAACAAGTGTTTAAAACATCGGGTATTCCGCTTGAACATATTAGGGAGATTCCCGGATATGAAAAGCTCTCCGAGGGACAACTTATTCTTCTCTGCCGCAACATACAAGAGATGACTGTTGGTTTTGTGCATCGAGAAGCACATACGCAATTCGAACAGGACGCAAATACATCAGATGCCACGAAGTGGCTATCGGAAAAAATGGAAAGTTTTATTGACACAAAAGCAAAAAAATATCCGTGGATGGAACAACTTTACAAAGGCCTTGCCATTGGAAGCACGTTTACACATTTCCTTGGCAACGCATGGCACCGTGCTACGGAAGATGTTCAGCTTGAAAAGCGCCGTGAACATGCCCTTATGAACAAAGAGCTTTTCTTTAATGATCCAACTACGAAAAATCATATACGCATACTTGCGGACCGCCTACAGGAAGGACCTGACGTTATTATTCACGGAAAAAATATCGAACTTCATTATTTATCAGAAAATATAATGGATCCCTATTGGGAAAAACTTCCCGCTCATGACCGCATTAAGGCAAAAGCCATTCTCACTTCATTTAATAAATCCGTATGGAAATTCCAAGAAACTCCTTTCGCCAAAGATAAAGAACATAAAAAAGAAAAAGCATTTGTAAAAAACCGCGATAAACTTCTTGCCGTTATCAATAACCCCGATTTTTCAGCCTACATGACACGCATTGAAGGAGTGGCACGTGAACAAAAATTTCTGCGTAGTAACGAAGACGCCGCTAAGTACCTTGCTTGCGTGGAAGATAAATCGGCATTGTGGGCGGCCTACGGAAAGATGGCATTGGAAAGAGGTACGAGCGTCGTACTGGGGCGGACCGTACGGGCCGGCATTAACGGTTTAACCGGTTTTATTGCATATCCGCTAGCAGGCGCCGCCGGAGCTGCTGTTGCGGGAGTCGGCGTTCATGGTCTTTTGCGCAGGGGACGCGTTCGTCGGGAGGAAACCATTAAACGCGAACAGGGCGTAACAAATGCACTTCGCCCATATATGAACGCTAGTAATCTTAGTCGTCGTTTCGAAACGCTCCTTTCCCGAACGGAAACAACGACGGATAAAAAGAGTCGTGAAAGAAATCTTCTCTTCCTTGAACGACTCGTACACGCCACGGAAGGACGCGCCGAAGAAGGTCTTATTACCTATGGAGAAAAAGAGAAAGCCGGATCAGTGGAAGTAAACCGTTATGAACTTGGTATGCATATTGCAAAAGCACGCGTTTTACTTGCCCAAGAACATCTTGATAAAGAAAAATCATCCCTGTATCAAAAACGTATTAATGCCCTTTCTAAGGGCTGGGAAAAGAAATTAAAGAAAAAGGAACATGATGCTATTGTAGACCGCGTTAAATATGCGGCCATGTACAATGCTGTGTTTTCCGTGGCAGGCGCCGCACTAAGCGATACATACGAAACATTTGTTAAGTTAAACGGAAATATAGTGGACACACCCGAACTTGCCGCGCCTCGCGCGCCTGCTTCACCACGTTTTTCTTCAACGAACAGTGATATGTCGCCCGAAGAACTCATAACAAAACCCCCTCCTCTGCCTGCGAATACTTCCCCCGATGATAGTTATCGATATAATCCGGAAGGAAAACGTGATCCATTTTCTGTTCCGGAGACGGTACATAAAGCAATGACCGAAATTCCGGCAACGGAAGAAGATGCGCGCGAAATAGTCCAAAAAACGCATATGTCGGTCGTTCGTGAGGGGGAAAATGTCTGGCGCGCCACCCGCCGCTTTATTGAAAGCGATACCCTTACAAATAAGGAATGGGCGGAAGCATGGGGTAATTCTCCCGATATTCATGATAAAGATCTTGTTTATGCCGGAACTGCTGTTGAATATGATGCGGGAGAAAAGAAATTTATTGTTTCTCGACATTTGGCGGAAAAAGAACCGACCTCATATGCCGCCCTGGGAGAAAAACCCCCTACCCCATCAGAAACATCATCTCATGAAGCGGTGATTGCCGCCCAAAAAGAAGGAGCCGCTATTCTGAAAAGCCCCATCGAAGAAAGCAGTGTGTCATTCAAAGATGCCATTACGCATCCGAAAAAATTTGCTGATACATTTAGGGGAGAAAATTTATACGTTCAGGACGCTGTTATTGGTAATATTCAACGCCGTGTAAGCGACTTACGCAGTCTTGGTGAAAGTCTTTACCAAGAGGAGATCTCCCAGGGAGATGATTTAATGAGCAAACTCCTTTCGAATGCGTCCTACCAAGAAAACCAGAAGCAATGGCTTCGCCTTCAGTCAATATGGGAGAAAGATCTTACTCTTAAAAAAGAGGCCTTCCACGCATTAATGGAATGGCGGGTTGAGGATTTTCGCTCCATGAAACATGCTCTCACGGAAGGGCGCACGGAAGGCGGCGCAATCGGCAAAATACTTTATAATCAAATAATGAAAACGGGAGACGGCATACTTAAACTACTGGAAGGCATTGATAAGCGTATTCCGCGCAACATCCCCGAAGGCACTACCCTTAGTGATGCACTTCGGCGCACCGTTTAGTTAATTTCGTTTATTTTTGACTTCTCTTTGGTTTTTTTTCTATAGTGCCTCTATGGATACGGAGACATTATTTGCCCATGCACTAAATACCATTCCCGAATTAGGTCCTCTGCGCATGCGTTCTCTTAAGAATTATTGCGGTTCTTTTACGGAAGCATGGCACTCCCCCCGTATACGCATAGAAGAAGCTCTGGAGAATAAAAAAATTGCCCATAGCGTTTGTCAAAAACGAAAAAATATTTCTCCCGAACATTTATGGAAAGATATTACCTCCTCCGACATAACGGTCCTTCTTCCCGACTCTTCCCTATATCCAAGACGTCTCCATACCATACCGGCTCCTCCTCAAATTTTATACCTAAAAGGAATTCTTCCGGCCGAAGACACTCCCGCCATAGCCGTTGTCGGCACGCGTCATCCGACGCAATACGGAAAAGATATGTGTGATAATATTGTACGCGATCTCTCTCACGCCGGTATTTGCATCGTATCCGGTCTCGCTATCGGTATAGACGCTCGAACACACATGGCGTCCTTAGATGCAAGCGGTCATACGATCGCCGTTGTAGGATCAGGACTGCATCAAAACGTTCTGTATCCCGCATCCAACAGAAAACTCGCAGATGCCATCCTGTCTTCCGGAGGAGCTATTATATCCGAATATCCACCATCCCTTCGCGCCGCCACCTGGACATTTCCCCAAAGAAATCGTATTATCGCCGGGATTAGCGATGCCACCCTTGTAATAGAGGCGAGAAAACAGAGCGGTACGCGCATTACAGCCAATTACGCATTGGAGTACGGCAGAGACATATTTGCCGTTCCCGGACCTGTCTATTCTCTCTATTCCGAAACACCTCACATGCTTATCAAAGAAGGAGCAGGACTTGTTACATCAGCTGATGATATTCTCTCCACCTTACCCGGATATACACCGCCCATTAGTACGACATCTTCCGTTGATACTCTTTCATCCGAAGAACATCTTATGCTTTCTTTATTATCCGAACCTCGAACAATAAACGATCTCGTGCATGCCACAAAAAAATCTTCCGCTGATATAACACGCATTATAAGCATGCTTGAAATAGGCGGGAAAATAAAAAACAATGGCGCCGGCACATACCACAACGTATAATTACACACATGAGTAAAAAGTTAATCATCGTAGAATCACCCACAAAAGCCCGCACCATCTCCCGCTTTCTCGGAAAAAAATATTCCGTAGAATCCAGTATGGGGCATATTCGTGATCTACCGGCATCACAGCTCGGTATTGATGTTGATAATGATTTTGAACCACACTATGTTATCTCGCGAAAAGTACAGCCTCAAGTAAAAAAACTGCGGGAACTCGCAAAAAAAGCGGATACCATTATACTTGCAACTGATGAAGATCGTGAAGGAGAAGCTATAGCGTGGCATCTTACTTATGCTCTTAAACTGCATGAGGAAAAAAATGCCGAAAAACATGTCGAGCGTATTGTATTCCATGAGATAACCAAACATGCCATCGAAGAAGCTCTTGAACATCCGCGCTCAATCAATACCCATCTGGTAAATGCCCAACAGGCCCGGCGCATTCTCGACAGAATCGTCGGTTATAAACTTTCTCCCTTTTTGTGGAAAAAAATTGCCAAGGGACTTTCCGCCGGACGTGTGCAGTCCGTTGCTGTTCGTCTTATAGTTGAGCGTGAAAAAGAAATTTCCGAATTTAAGCCGGAAGAATATTGGACAATCACCGCGCACTTCGCCGGAAAACAACCCTTTACCGCGCGCCTCTACAAAGCGAATGGGGTTATTGTCCCCCAACGCGGTATTACGACAAAAAAGGAATCGGACGTTATTTTGAAAAATCTCGAGCAAGCGGCATACACCATTACATCCATCGAAAAAAAGGCGAGTATGCGAAATCCCCGTCCGCCCTTTACCACAAGTACCCTCCAACAGGCCGCCTCAAGCCGTTTTGGGTTTTCAGCAAAACAAACCATGCGCCTTGCTCAACAATTATACGAAGGTATTGTTATAGACGCTAAAGGTGCCGTAGGTCTTATAACCTATATGCGTACGGACTCGCTCAATCTTTCAGAAGAGGCCCTTTCACACGCTAAAACATTTCTTACCGAATCATTCGGTGAGAAATATGCTCTTCCGGAACCCCGCCGCTTTAAAACAAAATCAAAGGGAGCGCAGGAAGCTCATGAAGCAATTCATCCCACCGACATCACACGTACACCGGAATCGATAAAAGACAAACTTGAACCGCGTCAATATAAATTATACGAACTCATCTGGCAAAGATTTTTAGCAACTCAAATGCCGCCGGCACTATTTGATGCCACAACCATTGATATAAATGCCGACGACTATACATTCCGCGCCACCGGATCCGTTCTTATATTTGATGGATTTCTTGCCGTATATCCCATGAAAACGGAAGATACGCTTCTGCCGGTTCTGAAAGAACATGACGTTCTTTCTCTTGAGAAACTTGCCTCCGAACAGCATTTCACCGAACCTCCTCCGCGATATTCGGAAGCATCACTCATTAAGGCTCTGGAACAAAACGGCATCGGACGGCCATCCACCTACGCACCCACCATAAGCACTATCCAGGATCGCGGCTATGTGGAACGTAATGAAGCAAAACGCCTCCAGCCTACGGAAATGGGTGGTATGGTAAATAATGTTCTTGTAGAACATTTTCCAAATATTGTTGATATTGCATTTACAGCGGATATGGAAAACAAGCTAGACGATGTCGCAGAAGGAAATACTGAATGGGTAGCCCTTATCCGTGACTTCTATCTCCCCTTTGCGAAACGTCTTGAGGAAAAATATGAATCAGTCGAGAAAAAAACAATGGATGAAGAGACGGATGAACTATGCGAAAAATGCGCCAAGCCTATGATTATAAAACATGGACGGTTTGGGCGGTTTATGGCATGTTCCGGCTTTCCTGACTGCCGTAATACAAAACAACTTCCCCAACATACGCTCGGCATTACTTGTCCCGTATGTAAAAAAGGTGATATTATTCCTCGCCGCACAAAGAGCAAACGCATGTTCTACGGATGCTCCGAATATCCGGCATGTGATTTTGCTTCCTGGGATAAACCAACCCCCCAAAACTGCTCCGTTTGCGGGTCACTCATGGTAGAGAAAGGCAAAAAAATTATATGTTCGGACAAAGAATGTCGTACTCGAGACTAAGTTATAATTTTTAATTTTCGTATCCTACATTTGATAACTATTATGTAAACCATGTCGTGGTCTCATTTCACATCCCTTCTTGTAAAAGAAGGCTATTCTTCCGCTGACTCTTTTTTTATTGAAAGGGCTTTTATCTTTGCTGAAAAAGCCCATGCAAAACAAAAACGATCTTCAGGGGACCCTTATATGACACATTGTATTGCAACGGCAGAGCACACCGTTCGTCTTCATATGGATGCAAAAACAATAGCGGCCGCCCTACTGCATGATACTATCGAAGATTGTTCCGTTTCCGTAAAAACACTCGAAGAACAATTTGGTGCCGATGTTGCCTTTCTTGTTGAAGGTGTCACGAAAGTATCTCACGTACGCCACAAGGGTACGCAACGTCATCTGGAATCTTTGCGAAAAATGTTTCTTGCCGTTGCGGAAGATGTGCGCGTGGTTATTATAAAATTAGCCGATCGTCTTCATAATATGGAAACGATCCAATTCGTACGTCCCGAAAAACAAGGACGTATTGCCCTCGAGACGCTGGAAATCTACGCACCCATAGCGTACCGGCTCGGCATATGGGATATAAAAAGCCGTCTTGAAGATCTTGCTTTCCCTATCGTTTACCCCGACGAATATAATATGACACGTAATTTTGTCGAGGAGCGCGTTTCCGAAGGGCGCGCATATCTTGAAAACCACGTAAAGCCGTTTTTAGAAAAAGAACTTGCGGAAGAGCGTATTCATTTTTCCTCTATAGGAACTCGCGAAAAAAATTTATACAGTACATGGAAAAAAGCTGTCTCGTATGATATGGATTTTGATCGCATTACCGATCTTCTTGCCGTTCGCATTATCGTTTCCACCATAGAGGATTGTTATCGTGTCCTTGGCATTATTCATGTGTATTGGAAACCGCTCCCCGGACGTATAAAAGATTATATTGCTCTACCTAAACCAAACGGATATCGCAGTCTCCATACCACCGTATTTTGCATTAATAATGCCATAACAGAATTTCAAATTCGCACGCGTGCCATGCATGAAGAAGCAGAGCACGGCATTGCCGCGCACTGGGCATATACGGAATCGGGAAAACCGAAGGGAGGAGGATCGGTAACACACGCCACAACATGGATTCAGGATCTTCGTGAATGGCAAAATACCATAGACCCGACTGACGATGGTGAAACTCTTCTTGAGCTTCTTAAAATAGACTTTTTCCGTGATCGCATTTTCATTCTTACACCAAAGGGAGAAGCTATTGATCTTCCCGCTGGCGCTACTCCCATCGATTTTGCCTACCGAATACATACTGACATAGGAAACCATATGATAGGCGCCAAAATAAACGGAAAAATGGCACCATTTTCGGCAGAACTCGTATCAGGAGATACGGTGGAAATCCTTACCCAGAAAAAAAGAAAGCCTAGCTCCGAATGGCTTTCTTTGGTAAAAACATCTTTAGCACGCACGCAAATTCGTACCGCCCTTCGCAGGGAACCCGACACAACTCCTTCCCCTATCCGTATTCTTCCGGATGAACACCCTCTCCGTCATCTTCATATTACGGCACGTAACCATGTAGGCCTTTTAAACGATATTTCCCGCGTATTTACCCACTTTCGTATTCATATTCAAAATATTTCCATGAACACTAATAATAAATCATTTCCGATTTTTGTGGTTTCCTTTCGTCCGCGCGATAAAAAACAATTACAACATGTTATTACACGCCTCAAAACGATTACTGAAATTCAAACCGTTTCCGTACGTGATAAAGAATAACAGATGGAATGCACTATAGCCGGATATTATACCGTGAACGAATCCGTATCATCTGATGAGTGTTCCGCCGATTCTACCGGCAATTGAACGGCAACAGGATCTGACTGATGAGAAGATGCGTAACGCGCTTCTTCCGCGGATATGCCGGATACGGGAGCATCCACCGTACGCACTTCTCCGCCAACCATCAATGATTCTTTCCTTTCTTCATGAAGACGCGCCATCAATCCCGTTAAATGTTCGAATTCTTCGTCCGAAAAAAAATCTATTGAAATACGTCCTTTTCCTTCGCGCGATCTTCGCACTGTGACACGGGTTCCTAACGCACCGGCAAGTTCTGTCTCTACCTGTTTTGTTGTTGTGTCGTAAGCACGCCTTTCTATCTGTACTTTTCGCTCAGGAGAAACACCCACACGCGAAACAATATCATGAAAAGCGCTCTCCACATCGCGCGCAGAAAGACCACTGGCGAGAATCGCATGAAAGAGATTTTTTTGCTCTTCCGGCGCATGTGCCAAAGAAATAAGAGGACGTGCTTGCCCTTCCGTAAGACGTCCTTGTATAAGCGCATCCTGAACATATTCGGGAAGCGCCATCAAACGTACTGTATTTGCAACCGACTCACGACTCTTTCCCACCCGAGCGCCCACTTCCCGCGGTGTTAACTTGAATTCATCCATTAAACGCTTATATGCGCGCGCCTTTTCCATCGGATTCAAATCTTCCCGCTGTAAATTTTCTATAAGCGCAAGTTCCAGTTTTATTTTATTAGACTCCTCCCGCCGGACAATGGCAGGCATTTGTTGTAATCCTAGATAGGAAGCGGCGCGATATCGCCGCTCTCCCGCAATAATTTGATATTCGACACGTGTTCCGGTAGGAACATCTATTTCCTCTTTAGAAACAACAATTGGTTGCAGTACGCCATACTGTCGAATGGAGTCGGCCAACGATTTTATTTTTTCCTCGTCAAAATGCGTCCGCGGCTGATGCGGATTTGGTTTTATTTTTGCTACCTCCACCCAAAAAACACTCTCTTTGGGCTGTTCTTGTGCGATAGGGTTTAGTTGTTCGACCACCGAAGACTCCGAACGATACACTGAAGGAGAAGAAGTCCCGGAAACACCGACTTCTTCTCCTGAAGTATGTTCCTTTTTTCTCTCATTATCATCCCCTCCCAAAAGAGCATCGAGTCCTCGTCCTAAAACATTAGACATAATATAAACAGTTAAATTTTATATAGTTATCCTACTAGTCCGATTATTTCTTCTGTTAATTGGCAATATGCCTTGGCGCCATGAGAATAAGGGTCATATTCAAGGATTGTTTTTCCAAAACTAGGCGCTTCCGCCAATTTAGTATTGCGTGGAATGACCGTTTTAAACACGTAATCCACCGCATTACCCCTCACCTCCTCCAGTATAGCACGAGAAAGCTTTGATGTTCTATCAAACATGGTAAGAACCACCCCCATGACGCCAATTTTTTTACGCGTCCGCATATTCAATTTTTGTATAGTACGCACGAGCTCGGTCATCCCCTCTAGGGCATAATAATCGCACTGCACCGGAATAATAACATGATGAGCGGCAAGAAAGCCGTTAATAGTGAGAATACCCAATCCCGGCGGAGCATCAATAAAAATAAAATCATATTCGCGCGTAATAGGCAAAAGCGCACGATCAAGGTATGTCTCACGATACCGCGTATTCGCAAGTTCCACAGCGGCGGCGGCAAGATTGGGAGACGACGGCATAAGAAACAGATTGGAAATATTTGTTTTCTTTATCGCATCGCGCGCCGGAATAGCACCGATTATAACTTCATATGTTGTGGGTGTATCATCCATTCTTTGTATGCGTCCGGAAAGAGCGGATGTGGCATTCGCCTGCGGATCAAGGTCCACTAAAAGTACTTTTTTCCCGAGTGCCGCCATATATGCCGATATATTCAGTGTCGTTGTTGTTTTCCCCACACCCCCCTTCTGATTTGCAAAAATAATAGTCATTCAATCAGTATAAAGAAGAACGCCCAAAGAAGAAAGAATTGAAAACTGTGTAAAAACAGGGTATATTGCATACACATATATTGCTTGGGCAAGTGTCGGAATTGGTAGACGATCACGACTCAAAATCGTGTGGCCGTATGGCCGTGTGGGTTCGAGTCCCACCTTGCCCACTCTTTACCAGTAAGATTTGGTTGTGGTTGTTTCGCACGAGTGCGCCAACCGCGACGATGTGTTGAGGGTAATTCATATACGTTAAACTAGAGAGTAGATATCCTACTGTCTTGTAAAAATGGTGTAATATCTTCTGCTGGGATTTCGCGACCAATTGAAACTTCGGGTGTATATATTACGCCATGCCAGTCGCTTCCACCGGTGATATAGAGCCCCAATTTCCTGCCGAGATTTCTTAATGTGATGACTTCGTCTTCGGAATGTTTTGGGTAATAGACCTCTAATCCTAAAAGTCCCTCCTTTGCGAGGTTGGCTAATATTTCCTCATATGCTACATGTCCAAGCTTTCGTAACTCTCTCCCAGAATGAGCCAAGACAGGGATGCCACCTGCGCTGGCGATAAGCTGAAAACTTTCTTTTGGCGTCATCATCCACGTATCATCTTCCTGTTCTATAAAAACATACTTCCTCAAAACATCTTTAACGGTGATATTTCCTTTAAGATGTTGCGCTACTATTCTCGCGATAGTGTTTCTGCTCACATAGGCTTCATGTCCGGCGAGTCTGAGCGATTGAAAATCCATTCTCAGGTCTGGAAGTAATTTGTTAATTTTATCAATTATTGCGATTGCCCGACGATTATAGCCATCAATCGTTCGCTGCAGATTCTTATTCAATATTTCTCGATTGAGTTGTCTGCCATACCCAAGGATATGCAAAGAGAAGTTACTTCCAGACATACGATACAATGTAGAAATTTCTACACCATCGATATACTGAATTTGGTTCTTTTCCGCATACGTTTTTATACTTGCGGTGTCTGGAAGGAAATTGTGATCAGTAATTGAAAAGATGGAGGTTTTCTTGTTTCTTGCCTTATCTATGATTTCTTCCGGCGATAACTCACCGTCGGAAAAATATGAATGTGTGTGCAAATCTAAATACATATACAAATGATATTTTATATTATAACAAAAAGCTCCCGTCGGGTTAAATTTTCCGGCGGGAGCGTGGGTTCAACGCGAGCGAAGTGTATGACACAAGGACTGGTAATCTGCCTTAAACTGATCGCCGTGAATAACGAGATTGAAAAGACTCTCATACCAGTTCATGAGCAGCACGCCACGCTCAAAGTCTATTGACTTTTTGCAAGCGGACAAAAAATCGATGGCAGTCGTTGAATCCACTCCATAGAATCGATCAAATGCCTCGAAGCATCCCTCAAGATTCGATGGAGGGATGACATAATCTGTTCTTAGCCTGCATGCTTGATATGTAAGCGCATTTCCTGGACCGTGTAGCAACTTGCTGACGAATATTCTTCCTTCTTCTCCGTTAAATGACCGTACGAGTTGGCGTCTACATATCGTTCTGTTGTCATGAAGTACATAGGCTGTAAGGTCAGCGAAGGAAAATCTGTGGACAGCGGTACTAATTGGTGTCACGCGGAAAACACCTTTGATGTCGCGACCGAAGACCAGTGATGGATTATATCGCGGATACCACAATGGAGAATTCCGATCAACAAACTCATCGACCGTGTGAGGCACCAGGTCTGTATCCTGGCCGGTCTTTTCCGTCAACGAGCGCCGTATGTCTCGCAATGTGCGATAATGCTCCGCATCCACGATACCGAAATTGCTCTCTACAATGACAGCAACATCCATATCTACGGATAGTTCGTTGTAGAGCCATGATCCATATATCCTAGCACTCGAGATGCAAGGTGCATTTTGCAGGACTTCTTGAACATTCTGAAGAATTAGTTCGCGTTCTTCATTCATTTTCATTACCTCCGTTTTGTGGTTGTAAATGTACTGCTTTGAGAAACCCGCTATGAATTTCTCACGGCGCTACCGTAACACAATTTCTCACTTGATACAAAAGACCCTGCGTTAAAAATCCGCCGTGCATTCCTCATTGAATCCTGCCGCCCGCGCGTCAGCGGAGGCGGGCAGCGGGGCGGGAGAGCGTACGATTTTGGTCAGAGCCACCACACGTTCCGCGCGGCACATTGTCAGCGATAGTATTGGTATAAAGCCAAAAAATTGCTAAAATGTAGTTAGCGGAACATCCACAGGTCAAAACTAGCTGCTTTTTTCTGAAAAACCATATAGAATTAAGTTATGGGCGTTGGCCGTCCGGCGCGCCAAGCCCAAAATTAAGCTAATTTTTATGAGCAATAAAACTTACAAAACTTTAGACCTGTTCGCCGGTATCGGAGGAATCCGAATGGGCTTTGAACGCGCCGGATTTGAAACAGTTTTTTCCAACGACTTTGACCCTTACTGCAAGCCAACCTACGATCTGAATTACAAAACGGCGCAGCTCGCTGTTGGCGACATTCAAAAGATAAAAAGTTCGTCTCTGCCTGCTTTTGATATTTTACTCGGCGGATTTCCTTGTCAGCCGTTTTCTGTTGCGGGTTACCGGCGCGGATTTCTTGATACAGGCAGAGGCGATTTATTTTTTGAAATTGTAAGGATTCTGCGGGACAAAAAGCCGTCCGCGTTTTTGCTTGAAAATGTAAAAAATCTAAAATCACACGACAAGGGCAAAACATTCAAAATTATTTCGGACGCGCTTGCCGACCTCGGCTATCATGTCAAAGTGAAAGTTCTAAACAGCATGGAATACGGGAATGTCCCGCAGAATCGCGAGCGTGTTTATATCGCCGGTTTCAAATCAAAAAAAGCGCATGATGTTTTTGAATTTCCGGAGCAAACACCGCTTACAAAAAGTATTTCCGATATTTTGGAGGAGTCGGTGGACAGTAAATATTACTACAACGACAGCACGCTTTATAAGCAACTCAAAGAAGCGATAAAATCACCGAATACAGTTTATCAATGGAGGCGAGCTTATGTGCGCGAGAATAAAAGCGGTGTTTGTCCGACACTTACCGCAAATATGGGAATGGGCGGACACAATGTTCCGCTTGTCAAAGATAAAAAAGGAATTCGGAAACTTACACCTCGGGAATGCGCGCGTTTGCAGGGCTTTCCCGAAAGTTATAAACTTCCGAAAGATTTGCCGGACACCAAGCTGTACAAACAGTTTGGTAATTCTGTCACGGTTTCCGTGGTAGAGAGGGTCGCAAGGCAGATGATGAAAGCCCTGCAAACAAACAATAATTATGTTTATAGAGAGCCAGTCAAAAGAACAACGAGAGTATTACGAACGGCTGCTTAAAGCGGTCGGTTCACTCTCAAAATTATTTTCCGAAGCGCCGGAGCCGTATATTGCATACCGCGCAGCGGAAAATTTGTTTTGCAAGGCGTTTGAAGCCGAAAACCTTTCGCGTTCGGATGCTTCCGCTGATGCCTCAAAGAATAAAGTCGGTTTCGGAATAAAAACATTTTTGCACAAGAACGGAAAGTCGTTTGAAAAAATTGCCGAATTCAACAGCGACCACTCGCTTTTTCGCGCACTCGGCACCGAAGAAAAAATCAGAAAAATTGCAGAGCTTAGAAATGAGCGCATAGAAACGACAAAGCGCATTTTCGGGCTTGAACAAATTATTTACCACTGTATAACGCGGCAGGTCGGAAAAATTCTTGTCTACGAAACTCCGGCTCCGCTAATTAAAATTGACGAAATAAAAGACCTGAAAGCGAACGGAAACACAATCCAGTTTTCCGACCCGTCCGCAGAGTATTCTTTCAATGTTGCAAAAAGCACCCTGTATAAGCGGTTTATTACGCCCGAAAATGTGCTTCTTGAAGTTCCGGTTAGAATTCTTGAGGACCCGTTTGACGAGATTGAAAAACTTATAACAGAAGCGGGACTAATTTTTGCTCCGATAAAAGTCCAGCCACATGTATTTCTTCCGCTGTATTCTACGCGGGGAGGAGATAAAAAGGTTCCTGAAAAAAGCGGACTTAATCAGTGGAACGCGAGTGGCCGTCCCCGCGATCCGAACGAGATTTATATTCCGATACCGGCATGGCTACACAGAAAATTTCCGAACTTCTTTCCTCCCCGCGACCAAGCATTTGAACTCACTTTGCCCGACAGGGCGACAATGAGCGCAAAAGTTTGCCAAGACAACAGCAAGGCGTTAATGAGCAATCCAAACTCTGCTCTGGGCAAATGGCTTTTGCGCGATGTTCTCAATCTTTCGGAGCGGGAACTGCTGACTTATGACAAACTTCAGGCAATCGGGCTTGATACTGTCGTTATCTACAAGACTGATAATCATACTTATGACATTGATTTTACGCGCATTGGGTCATACGAAAAGTTTTTGAATGAAAACGGTGAATCCGGCGAGGAGGAAATCTCTGACGATGAGGAGGAATAATCGCTATGGACAAAATAACGAGGGAACAACGGAGCCGAAATATGGCGGCTATTCGGAGCAGAGGAAATCAGACTACGGAAATTGCTTTTTCAAAACTGCTCCGAGCAAACAAAATTACAGGCTGGCGCAGACATAGCCGCCAAGTTTTCGGCGTTCCCGATTTTATTTTTCAGAAGGAAAAGGTGGCGATTTTTATAGACGGCTGCTTTTGGCACGGGTGTCCGCGGTGTAAAACACAACCAAAAACAAATACAAAGTATTGGAAACAAAAAATCGCCAACAATCAAAAAAGAGACAAGCAGGTCAAAAAACAACTTATTCGGGACGGGTGGAAAGTTTTTCGGTTTTGGGAGCACGAGGTAAAAAAGAATCCGAATCGTGTTATGGACAAGATTGTTTTTTGACCTTTCCGCCGCAAATTTAGGCGAACAGGCAAAAAGGAAGGGGATTGGGGGGAAGGAATTTTTGCCCGCCCGAGCGTCAGATTTCGTTTCTGCCACGCGAAGCGCGGCAATCGGTCAGATGTTTCGTTCAAAAAATGTTCGAGCAGAGTCGTATAATTCCACCAGATAGCCCCTCAAAAATCAAAAAGTTTTGTGTTGGTGTATTTATACAACCACGCTCGAACGCATTTTACCAAGAATTAAAAATACCCGTAAAAAATCCTTTACAAACCCTATGCGTTTTCCTGAGCATCAAGAAACACTCCCATCCTGTTCCATTTTTGCCACCTAAGCTCCGACTTGGTGACGATTTTTTTTATGCTTTTTAAAAGGGCTTGGTACTCTACCAAATCCATAAAATAGAATAACAGCCACGCAGTTGGTGCCAACAACACCAGATTTCGATGAAATTTTACCTTCGGATCAGAAATTATTTGAAGTACTATTACTCCCGTTAGCAGTGTAATGACAAATGCGAGTGGTACAAAGTCATTTGTATAAAACGTATATGTATAAAAGATTATGAGCAGAATACCCTCGCATAACAGTAAGAGTTCCGCAAAAAGAGCTATCGGAAGAATAAGAAAGCTTAAGTAAGATTTATGCGTCTTTCTTAAACTAAAAAAAAGACTTCGGTGTTTCCAAAATGTGAGCAACCGACCAAGCTTCCAACGAAGGCGTTGCTTACACAAACTCATAAAATCTGATGGTCCCTCAGTAAACACATACGCATCGGATGCGTAACGAACATGATACCCGAAAGCTTGTAATCGTGTAGAAATTTCAATATCTTCAGTAATCATATTTACATCAAAATTACCGATTTCGGCGAACACGCTTTTTCTGTATGCGGCCGCGGCACCTCCAACTATATACACAGCGTTAAACAGTGAGTCTGCTCGTTTAAAATAAAAGCCGTAAAGATACTCGAGTTGTTGTATTAAACAAATTGGATTTGATCGATTACCAATGACAACGTTTCCAGCAACAGATGCAACGCGCATATCGGCAAAGTGTTTTACAATATTCTTAATGGCATTTTTATCCATAATGCTATCTGCATCAACGGTCATAACGATCTCATTAACTGCAACTTCGAGCGCTTTATTTAATGCTCGTGCCTTGCCCCCATTTTTAATTTTCAGATAACGAATTTGTACCCCCGAATAAAGATTCTCTTTTTGACACTTGTTCAAAAAATCTGTCACTGTTTTGTGTGTATTGTCTGTTGATCCGTCATTTACCACCACAAGTTCCATCTTTGGATATTTTGTGTTTAATACGGACTTTATCGTCTTCATAATCCCAACCTCTTCATTCCATGCAGGAATTATAACCGAAACGCTTGGGAAAAAGTTTTCTTGCCTTCGTATCGATCTGGCGTGTTCAACTACAGAATAAAAAGGTGCTATAAGTAACTGTATAAAATATTTTAGGATAATTGGGGCAAATAAAAGCAATACTAAAAATCGAATCGACTCAAACCCTTCAAGGGGTACAAAATCTTTTGACCACGCAAAATAAAACACCAGTATTGTTGGTATATAAAGAAATAAAACAAACGACACAACAACTAAGGATTGTTTAAAATTACGGAAACTCATCATATAGCTTAAGTTACAAATATGACCCATTTAATTACTTTTGTCAATAAATATTTATAAATCGCCGAATCAGATCTGGATTAAATAAGTGCAGGTTCCGGCTTCTTCTCTGCATCTTACCCGGACAATTTGTCGTTCAAATGTTTTTACGCATTCCATTAAACCAATTATATTCGTGTTTTTCAAGCATAAAATCCAACGATCTTAACGATTGTATGAGTTTGACTCCCATCCGTAGCACACTTTACAATACTATCTTCATATAGTATCATACAAAAAATTGCCCCCATGGAGGATGCGATGCAACCAAAATCAGGGAACCGGAAAAGCGCATGTACTGCGCCTAAACATCCACGGCGTTTAATACGCCATTGGCCGGATAGGGCTCATAAGGTTAGGGTTCACGTCAGTAATCTACCCCCTGACCTTCGAGATGGCCAGCGTACGTTATGGAAGGAGAGATGCGGCGATGTTGTGTTTGTCTAAATCATTTTAAGAAGGAGGAAAATTGTGGCCGATAAAATGACGCGACGTCAAGTCATTCAGATGGCTTATGTTGCACCTCTCGTGCTGACTTTACCAGTAACCCCGTCATTTGCCATGACGGGGTCGGGGGCTCCCCATTCCCGGAGACGTCCCCACATAAACAGACCACGTATAACTGGGAGAAGGAATGTGACAAAAATAGTCACTCAATCACATCCCGGTAGCCGAGTAGACAGAGAGTAGGACGTTCCCAGGAACGTCCTTTTTTATACGTTTATACCACACAATATAAGTAAATTTTTAAATACATTTGCAACCACAATAGGTCCTACGCCGCCGGGCACGGGCGTTATGAGAGCGGCTTTCTTTTTTACCGAATCAAAATCCATATCCCCCCGTAACACTCCCTGCACCGGTGTTGTGCCTACATCAATGGCGCACACTCCTTCTTGTACCATATCTCCCGTAATAATCCCCGGAGATCCCGCACCTGTAACAATAATATCTGCATTTTTTGTGTAATATATGCTGTCTTTCGTATACTTATTTATGGTTGTGATGGTGGCGCCTTCACGCAAAAACCATTCGCTAACCAATTTCCCCACCAGCATACCAGACCCTACAACAACAACACGCTTGTCCCGCAATACATACGACGCATCATGGCGCAATAAAATTTCTTTTACCGCTCCCACTACGGGCGGCAGAATAATTGATGACCCCACATTAAAATCTCCAATGCTCCGGGCAGATAACATATCGACGTCTTTCTCCGGCGTAACAGCATTGAGTACTTTCTGTACGTTTCCTACACTATCCGCAAGAGGCAACTGTACAATAACGCCATTATTTTCCGGTACATGCACAAGTTCTGAAACGCGATCGCGCAAAGAACGTGCCGACATTGCATTCAGTACCTCATCATACACCCGCACATCTACGCCTATTTTTTTGCCAAATTCCTCTTTTTTGCGCACAAATGTCTTTGTTGCCGGATCATGCGTCGTAAGAACAATAGCTAGTCGTAATTTTTTACGGGACATCTGAATCTTTTCCCGCAGAGTGTCCGCAATATCTGCCGATATTTTTTTGCCGTCAATTATCATAGCGTATTACCACCTTAACCTGTAGATGATTAATTTATATTTTCCCATACCTTTTTCCGTTATTGGGCACATTTCCGCACTTCAGCCAAAAGAATGTCGTCAATATTTTTTGCTATTCGAATCATATCCTTTTCCCGCATTCCCTGGGTTGTGACGGCGGCCGTACCTAGCCGAATGCCGGAGGGATCAAACGGACTACGAACATCAAACGGTATAGTATTTTTATTCACAATAATACCATTCTCCTCTAAGCAATTACTTGCCACTGCTCCCGGCACACCCCGAGACATTGTATCTACCAGCAATAAATGATTATCCGTTCCTCCTGAAACAATACGCCATCCTCGCTTCTTTAATTCCCCCGCTAATACCTTTGCATTGGCAACTATATGACGAGCGTATGTTTGAAACGACAAACGCATAACCTCATGAAGCGCCACTGCAACGGCGGCAATTTGATTTTCATGCGGTCCTCCCTGAAGACCCGGAAATACAGCTTTGTCGATTTTTTTTGCGTATTCCCGACGTGAAAAAATAAGAGCACTGCGCGGTCCGCGGAGCGTCTTATGCGTTGTCGTTGTTACAACATCCGCGTAAGGAAAAGGCGTTGTATGAGCGCCCCCCGCAACAAGACCCGCAATATGCGACATATCTACCATCAAAAGCGCCCCGCATGCATCTGCCATAGCGCGGAATTTTTTCCAATCGATTTTGCGCGGATATGCCGTAAAGCCGGCTATAATAAGTTTTGGTTTTTCCTGTATTGCAATCTTTTGCAATGCATCATAATCCAAGCGTTCCGTTTTTTTATCCACTCCATACGGCACCTGCTTCCATATTTTCCCCGTAATACTGACTGCCTGCCCATGCGTTAAATGTCCTCCCATGGGAAGCTCCATGCCCATAATCTTTTCTCCCGGAGGAACCAATGCCAGATATACCGCAAGATTTGCCGGAGACCCTGAATAAGGCTGTACATTTACCGTCCATTTTTCCGGATTCACCTTAAATGCCGCGAGTGCTCGCCTTTGGCACAGAACCTCAATATCATCAATAACAGCATTTCCCCCATAGTATCGCTTATGCGGATATCCTTCCGCATATTTATTATTCAGAACTGATCCAAGAGCTTCAAGCACGTCAGCAGACACATAATTTTCAGATGGAATAAGGTTGATAACGCCTTTTTGACGTTTTTCTTCCGCGTGTATTAATTTTTGAATTTCTTTGTCTTTCATAATGCATGATTATTATTCCGCCTGGTTATTCAATAATTCAATCAATTTATGTTTTGGAAGCGCTCCCGTGCGCAGTATCCGAGGCGGCGATACCATAAAATCAATTACCGCCGATGGGCTATTGGGTGGCAGATCACCGGCATCTACAATAAGATCAGGCTCCATTCCTCCTTCAAATTCATCAATAACATCTCCAATCTTCGTGTATGGTCCACGTCCCGATGTATTCGCACTTGTACCAGTAATGGGAGACCCGAATGTTTCCAGAATTTTTTTAACAAACGGATGAAATGGAATACGAACGCCCACCGTCAAACTTCCGCCTCTCAAGGAAAGCGGTACCCATCCCCGTGCAGGCAATATTGCCGTTACCGAACCAAACGATTCTATGCGTTCTTTTAGTGACTCATTAGCAACAGCAACTTTATCCATCATAGTAAAGTCTGATACAAAAATGGGCAGTGCCTTTTCAGCCGTACGCATTTTAATTTTGAATATACGGTCTATCGCTTTCTCGTTCCATGCATCGGCGATGATGCCGTATACGGTATCCGTAGGAACGATGACAACACCTCCGTTTTTAATAATCCGTATTGTCTCCAAAACTGCAGAGACTTCGTGAGTCGCATCAAGAGGAATAATACGCATAGCTCTTCTATTATACCATATTCCGCAACATGTCTTCTGCACGCACCACATCTTCGGGGTATCCTATTACAATCCACTGCGAAGACCGCACCGTATGAAACGTATGTCCATCCTCAAGCATTGCCATAATTCTGTCCGGAATATATTCTTCTCCATCACGAGGTTGAGCAACATAAGAAAAAATGGCATTACTCAATAAAAGAACTCCCGAAGATACAAGGTTTGATTTTGGCTTTTCAGGCTTCTCATCAATACGAACTATCCTTCCTTCACTGTCTGTTTCTATAACACCAAATTTTCTCGGATCATCAACTTCATCAATCAGCAAGCACGGTGACCCTTTTTCTACACATGCACGAACACCTTCCTTTCCATGAATATCATCCGCATACATTACCATAAACAATGGTTCATTTTTTAAAAACTGCTCGCACAAAGCCAGTGCCGCCGCCGTACCTCCCGGCTTTTTCTGTTCAATATATGTAATGGGCCGTCCCCGCCATGAATCTCCCAAAAAATCTTCTATCTGATTTCTCTTATAACCCACAACCAAAATAAGTTCCGTGATGACATCGGGAAGCACATCAAGCTGATACTCCAGGAGTGTGCGCCCTAAAACACGTACCATCTGTTTTGGCATTGTTTCTGTAAGCGGACGCATGCGACGCCCCTCTCCGGCTGCTAATATCACTGCCTTCATAAAAATACCTTACTGATATAACACAATTTGTATCATAAACCCTCCAAGAAAAAAAGCCCTCGCATGAGTATTCATCTCCGCCCTATAAAACAAAATTAATCAGCTTGTCCGGCACAAAAATTACTTTCCGTATCGTACCGGCATCCAAGAAACCCATTACGCGCTTTTCCTGGCGGACAAGTATTTCTGCCTCTTCTCGCGTACTCCCACGGGGCATTTCTATTGTGGCACGTACACGCCCGTTTACCTGCACAACCAGGTTATAGGTTTCTTCCATAAGATATTTCTCATCATAAGCGGGCCACGTGGCTACATGAATACTTTTTTTCTCTCCGAGCATATGCCATAGTTCTTCCGTCATGTGAGGCGCGAACGGCGCTGTAAGCTTAAGCAGTATTTTTACATCAGATGCCGTTACATTATTCTTACCCGCCTCAAACGCATTAAGTAAAATCATACATGCGCTAATTGCCGTGTTATATCTTAAATTGGCAATATCATCCGTAACTTTTTTTATAGCGGCGTGGGTATCTTTTTCAAAAACACTCTTTTTTCCGGAATGCACATTATGCGAAAGTCGCCATATTCTTTCCAAAAAACGTGTAATCCCCAAAATACCCGTATCTTGAAAATCTCCCCCTTCCGCAAAAGGACCTAAAAACATAAGATACATGCGAAGAGCGTCCGCTCCGCATTTTTTTATATAATCATCCGGATTAACAACATTACCCTTCGATTTAGACATCTTAGATCCTCCCTTAATAAGAAGTCCGTGAGCACGAAATTTCTGAAATGGCTCTTCAAACGTGATCATACCTCCGTCATAGAGAGCCATGGCAAAAAACCGCACATACAACAAATGTAGTACCGCGTGCTCCGCACCTCCTATATACATATCAACGGGAAACCATTTCTTTGTTATACCCTCATGCCACGGCCTTTTTTTCTCCGTTTGTGAAGGATAACGCATATAATACCAGGCGGAATCGAGAAACGTATCCGATACATCCGTTTCCCGCCGCGCCATTTTTTTGCATTTTGGACATACAACCTCGTAAAATGATTTTACTGATGCAAGAGGAGATGTGTCATTTCCGGTGGGACGGAAATTTTTTATATTGGGAAGCATAACCGGCAAGTCATTATTAGGCACCGTATACCATCCCGGCATATCCTTTCTTTCTCCCGCACCCTTTTCTTTGCATGACACGCAAAAAATCATAGGAATGGGCGGTCCCCAATATCTCTGTCGGGAAATGAGCCAATCACGTAAACGATATGTTATTTTTTTCTTTCCCTCTACGGCCTTGATAATTTTTGTTCTTGCCTCTAATGAATCCATCCCATCGTATGGACCGGAATTAACAAGCCGTCCATGGCCTACATATGCCTCATCATCATCCACAATACTTTTTCGAAGACGAACCGCCATGTCATCCGCAGTATCGGCATGTGCATCCGGTTCCACCACCGGAACAATATTAAGCCAATATTTTTTTGCAAAGGCAAAATCGCGCGTATCATGCGCCGGCACCGCCATAATGGCACCTGTTCCCACATGCCCCAACACATAATCGGCAACCCATACGGGAATAGGTTCCTTGGTTGCCGGATTAATCGCCCGAACGCCCTCCAATTCCACGCCCGTCTTTTCTACTTTATCCCGCATGCGATCCTCTTCCGATTTTTTCTTAGCAACCTTGATATACTCTTTTACTTCTTCTTCATTGTTAATATCCAGTTCATTATTCATGAGCAAAGGATGCTCCGGACCTATCACTAAAAACGTAGCGCCGAAAATCGTATCCGCCCGCGTTGTATAAACCTCAATTGAAAGTTGAGAATGGGAAATGGGAAACTGAATCAGCGCACCTTCTGATTTTCCAATCCAATTTTTTTGTGCAATCTTAACTTTTTCAGACCAATCAATTGTATCAATACCGGAAAGAAGGCGCTCCGCATATTTCGTTATCTTAAAAAACCACTGCTCCAATTCCTTTTTAATGACAATGGTATCACACCGCTCACACTCACCGGCAATAACCTGTTCATCAGCAAGCACTGTTTTGCACGACGGGCACCAATTTACCACAGCTTTTTTTCTATACGCGAGTCCTTTTTTGAACATAACGGTAAAAAGCCACTGCGTCCATCGATAATAATCCGGATCATATGTTTCCAACCGTTCTTTCCAGGCAAAGCCGTTTCCAATCATTTCAAGCTGTTTATAAAAACGCTTTTCCGAAATTTTCGCCTGTGTTATGGGATGTGTTCCCACCTTAAGCGCGTAATTTTCCGAATGAATACCAAAACCATCCAAACCAATTGGCTCAAACACATCATATCCCTGCATACGCTTAAACCGTCCGTATACATCCGCTCCGGTAAATGCATACATATTCCCGACATGTAATCCTTCTGCCGAAGGATACGGGAACATCATCAAATTATAAAAAGGATTTTTTGCCGTTTTTAGATTTGGTTCATATATGCCGGATGATGCCCATTTCTTCTGCCATTTCTTTTCTGTACGCGCATGATTATATGCCACTACTCGCTTTACCGAAGACCGTTTTTTAAGAGTTTTTTTTGGCAAGGATTTTACGCTCTTTTTTGACATATATCAACGGTACCCAAAAATAAGAGTTTTGGGTACTTGACTTTATATAATAAATATGGTTTTAATACATATCATATTAATTATTCAGGAGGTGTGTTATGAAAATAAAACTACTGGCGGTAGTTTTATCGTTGACAACGTGTTTCCTTTTTTCGCACGCTTATGCCGAAGGGAAAAACAGGGCTGAAGAAATTTCTCGGGTTATAATACAGGTAAATGACCTTCAAAAAAAGAAGGATACGTTCATGAAAACAAGTCCTTCTTCTTCAGCTAAGGAGCTTGTTGCTGACATACACGAAAGAATGCTGAAGGCGAAAGATCTTACCCTAACGGCTTGTGCCAATGAAAAAACATATCATGAATGCACAAGTCGCCTAAGTACACTCGAAAGGCTCATAGCGCTGGAGAAGCGAATACTAGACGATCAGTCTCCGGCAATATAAGCCGTTAACCTAAGTCCTTCGGGACTTTTTTAGTTGTAATATTTCGGATTACATGCCAAACACCGTACGGGTATTTCTTACAAGTTGTATAAACACATCTTCTTCGGGAAGCTCTTTTATCTCCGCAATACGGCGCGCGGTGTGCTCCACATATAACGGTTCATTGCGTTTTCCACGGTACGGCACGGGAGATACATATGGCGCATCGGTCTCTACCATGATCCGTTCAAGCGGCGTTTTTTTCACTACTTCATCGTAATCATGCGTAAAGGTAAGTACGCCCGTAAAAGAAAGGTGAAAATTTAAATCCAAAAATTGCCTTGCAACATTCCACGATCCCGCAAAAAAATGGACATCCCCGCCGATTTCTTCTCCCCTTTCTTCCTTAAGTATGGCAATTAAATCTTCGTATGCATCTCGGCAATGGATCATAAGCGGTTTACCTACATCACGCGCAAGCCCCACCTGCGCCCGAAATACTTCCTTCTGCTTTTGTTTTAAATCTTCATCCATACTGTTCGATTCCTGATTTTTGCCTCTAAAATAATCAAGTCCGCATTCCCCGATGGCTACCGTTTTTGGGTTCATGGCAATTTTTTTATAAGCATTATAGTCAAATTCTTCTACGCGCGATGTAAAGCCGGGCACGGCATCTCCCGCATCGATCTCATTCTTATCAACATATGTTTCCGATAAATGAATGGGATGAAGCCCTACGGATGCATAAATTCCCTCTTCGTATTTAACCGCATATTCCACCGCGCGTTGCGAAGTGTCAATTTGTGAGCCCACTAAAATAGTCCAAACGCCTCCGTCCAACGTGCGCTTAATAACCTCATTGCCGTCGTTTTTATAGGCGTTAAAGTTTATATGAGAATGGATATCGATAAATCTTGGATTCGACATGCTGTGTTTTTACTGTTTCCCTTGTGCCACCCCCGTCCAGCGTGCCACGAGCGGCGTGAGTGGCGGCTCAATAATAAGCGTAAGTAAGATAACCCACATGCCGATAGCTATCACGAAATCAGACTGAATAGCACCGGCAGTGGATGCAATAATTAACAACACGGCGGCTATAATACCCGTTTCCCGAACGAAGCTAAGAAACAACAGATCTCCCACATAAAACACATTACTCCGAAACCATGGAATGAGAGATATAAAAACAACTAAAGGACGTACTATGAACATAAAGAGAAGTGCTGAAATAATACCCAGGGGAGCCAAGTCGATAAGAATAGCAAACGGCACCAGGGCACCTAAAATAATAAAGACAAAAGGTTTTACCAGATGATCAAGAAAATTCTCATAAAAATGGGATGCTTTTTCAGCTTCTCCGGATACGTCAGTAAGAAGTCCGCTTACAAATGCCGCAAGAAATCCCGCACCGCCCAAGCTATTTCCCACCACAAACGTAATTACGGGAACCGCCAACAAAAGAGCCGGGTCCCCTTCCCCCGTATCACGGTAGAACTTTTTAAGAATACGGAACCCCGCATACCCTATAAAAATACCGGATATAATTTGAAGTGAAAGAGCATCATACGCCGCCTTATTAAGAAGAGGTGAAAATAAGGAAAACACGGTAGTACCCGCCGTAAGGGGTACAGATACAAATGCAATTAAAAGAAATCGCGTTAAAATACTCCCGCTAATGTCGGTAAGCGCGCTTTCCGCAATAGCGATTTGCTTTATGAATGCCCGCTTAAACCGAAGGACTTTTAACGTAGGGATAATGGCTGTCGGATCGGTGGATGAAAGCGCCGCTCCTAAAATAACAATGGAAGGAAGAAGAGCATGTTCGACATATCCAAAGGATGATACGAGAAAAAACAGAAGAAAAGAAAACCCAACGGCAGAAACTGCCACTCCGACAAGAGACAGTGATGCAATCGGAAAGAACCATTTACGAAAATTTTTAAATGGAATTTCCAATCCTCCCGCAAAAAGAACAATAGCGGCAAATAACTCAACGGCAATCTGTAAGCTTGATGTCCCATTCGTAAACGGACTCAATAGCTGTTGCATGGCCATACCCGCACAAATTGCCCAAACAAACGACGGTATTGCCGTTTCTGGAGCAATACGATTTACGATATAACTTACAAAAAGCGCAATACCGAGAACAAGCGCTTGAAACTCCGTACCATCCGTAATATGAGAATCTCCACCAAGTAAAATACCTGCTCCCCAAGAAAGAAGGGTAAGAAAGACGATGAGAGTAAGGTACGGAACAAAACGCTTCATAAATTAACGTAAATGCCTGTTATGAGACATATATTATCCGATACGAGGGAACATCTGTTCCCGTTCCTTGATTGTATACTCATTTTGATCTGAAGGAATGCCTTCCTTATCCACACCAAGCATGGCACGGATAGACGCGCTCGTTTGCGGCATAAATGGAAGTAATGCATATGCCACCGTATCAATACCTCTAAGAAGCTGCCATAATACCACCTGTGTTTTTTCCTTGTCCGTCTTAATAAGCTTAAACGGTTCGTATGTTTGAATATATTTATCCATCATATGAATGATCCCCCAAACGATGTTCATCGCCTCGTTAAGACGATATGTTTGCATGTGTTCATGATACAATGGCAGTATACTGCGCTCCACCTCGTACAATAAACTTGTTCCTTCCACCGAAAGATGCTCTCCCTTTGCATGAATAAACGCAATATCAGAAACAAGAGGTGCTGTAGTAAGAAGATCATCTGCCGGCTTTGCGAGATATCCTTCAAAATACGCTTCAACCATCTTTGTAACACGACTCACCACATTCCCCAGCCCGTTTGCCAAATGAGCATTATATGCTTCCGTAAAACGATCTTCCGTAAAATCACCATCTTCAAATGTGGGAATTTCCCGCAACAAAAAATACCGGAGCGAATCAACGCCATACTTATCGATGAACGAAAAGGGATCTATGACGTTCCCCAAAGACTTGGACATTTTTTTTCCTCCCGAATTAATAAACCCATGCGCCATTACACGCTTCGGAAGCGCAATGCCCGCGGACAAAAGCATACCCGGCCATATAAGTGCGTGAAAGCGCAGAATATCTTTTCCGATTACATGCATGTCGCACGGCCAATACGTTTCGAGTTGTTTCGTATTGTTTTCGCCAAATCCCAGAGCGGTTATGTAATTTGAAAGCGCATCACACCACACATACATTGTTTGCGTATTATCTCCCGGCACCGGCACTCCCCATGATATGTCTTTGGCAGGACGCGAAAAACTTACATCTTCAAGTCCTTCATTTAAAAAGGTGAGCATTTCATTTTTACGAAAACTCGGTATAATTTCAAGCTCCCCCGATTTGATACGTTTTTTTATTTCTCCGGTATACCGAGAAAGCCGAAAAAAATAATTTTCTTCCTCCACATCTTCGGGCTCCTTTCCATGATCCTGACACACACCATCCACTAGATCTTTTTCCGTAATAAATGCCTCGTGTCCCACACAATACAATCCCCGATAAGACGCCTTATATATATCTCCCGCCTTTTCAAGACGGCGCCATAATTCCTGTGCTCCTGGCCAATGACGCTCCTGATCGGACGTACGGATATATGCCGTATGCGACGCATGCACCTTATCCGCCAATGCGGTAAATAAAGAAGCGTGCTCATCAACAAATTCTTTTGGAGACTTGCCAGCTGATTCCGCGGCACGGGCGATTTTTGCTCCATGTTCATCCGTTCCTGTAAGAAAAAAAACATCGTCCCCCTGAAGACGCCGGTAACGCGCGATTGTATCCGCCTGTAAAAGCTCCATTGCATATCCCACGTGCGGAGGTGCATTTACATATGCAATGGATGTTGTTATGTAAAATTTACTCATTATATTTTTAACGCTTTGTCGAAAAATATTTTTTATCGAGCGTATTTCCTCTAATTCTCAAATATATGCTTATCGCGAGCAACATCGTTAACGTACTCAACTATGGCGGCCGCTATAGGAACAGCAAGCACAAAACCCACCACTCCTCCCAATTTTCCTCCTATAAGAAGAGCAATAATAACCAAAAGCGGTGGTACTCCCACGGCTCTTCGCACTACGAGAGGATAAATCAAATGATTTTCCATTTGCTGAACGATAACGTAAAGAACAATAACCCACAACCCCAAAATAGGTGCTTGTATGACGGCTAGCAAAACGCTCGGGATAGCGGCCATAATAGGTCCGAAAATAGGAATAAGCTCAAATATTGCGGCAATGACCGCAAGCACAAGGGCATATTTTACTCCCAAAAGCGCGAGTCCGATATATACCAACACCCCCACCATCACGCCCAGTAAGAGTTGTCCCTGAAGCCACTTCCCTATTTTATGCTGTGATCTGCGCCATAAATCAATAACGTACGCCTCATGTTCCTTTGGTGCAATAATTTTAAGCACATTAGCAATACCATTTTCCTGTACCGCAAAATAAAAAGATAACACAATAACAAGCACAAAAGAAAGAGCGCCTCCGAACAAAGAAGATCCTAATGAAGATGTCAGCGAGAAAAATGATCCGATATTCTCATTAACGAATGTATTTAAGTTATCAGTTACGCTTTCCGCCGGCACCGATATATATTCGGGCGCATACGAAAAAATAAAACTTGCCCGCCCACGCAATTCTTCCAGAGTATCTTCAAGGGATACCGGAAAAGCCAAAGAAAAATTCTGTACCTCGTTTACTAAAGGCGGCACAATAAGATAAAAGGCAAATGCGAGCAAGGATGCCGTAAGAAAATAAACAGCAAGAACCGCAAGTACCCGCGGAAAACGAAATCTGCTTATAAAGGAATGGATGCCCGGCTCAATAGCGGATGCAATAACAATAGATAAAAGCAAAATAACAACAATATCGCGCACAACATACAAAAGCGCCAATCCCAATAAAATAAGAACTGTCTTAAAAATAGTCCATGTGGACACTTCTATTAATTTTCGCTCAATCATATCGTAAGTATAGTAGAGAAAAGGAAAAGAAGAAAGTATTGCGGATATACGTAAATTATGCCAGTAATTTCTCCATTCCTCGTACATCTGCATGCGGACCAATAAGTACTGCATTCAAATTACGCGGGTGAAATATATGAGTGGCAACAGCATTAATATCCCGCTCCGTTACACGCTCGATGCGTGCCATAACCTCTTCCGGGGTTTGCACCCGCCCATAGAACAACTCTTGCTCGGCAAAGAACGATGCCACTTCATCGGATGACTCCAGGCTAATGGCAAAATGTCCGCGATAAAAATCTTTTGCACGCCTAACCTCATCCGGCGTAACGCCTTCTTTTTCAGCCACACGAAAGGCATCCCTAATACGACGCACCACCTCTTTTGCTTTTTCATGGGGTACGCCCGCATACACGGAAACATATCCCGAATCGGTATAGGTTTGCGTGCCAGCACCAATAGTATAAGCAAGTCCCAATCGTTCACGGATGTCCATATATAGGCGCGAACTTGCTTTTCCTCCTAAAATAGATGCCAGAAGAGATGTCGCATAACGTTCTTCATCATACATGCCATATGCCCGTGCGCCCACAATCATATGTGTTTGATCCGTTTTTTTTCGCATAATTTGTACGGCCGGTGTTTTTTGTCCCTCACGTACGGGCTTTTTCTTTTTTGGCATTCCAGCGGGAAGAGACGAAAACGCTTTTTTTATCTGCTGTACAGCCGTATGCTCATCGATGTTTCCCGCCACAACCACAATAGCATTGGATCCCACATAGTAATTTTTTCTGTAATTCACAATATCTTTACGCACGAGAGAATTAAGTGACTCCTTCGTGCCGATAATATCCCATCCTGCCGGCTGATCACCATACAAAAGTCCCTCAAACAAATCATGAATATGTTGCCGCGGCGTATCGAGGTACATATTCATCTCCTGAAATATAACGCCCCGCTCCTTTTCTATTTCATCCGTATTAAACAAAGGTTCCAACAAAATATCGGAAACAATATCAAGTGCCAGCGGAAATTGCTTGGATGCGGTTTTTACCCAATACCCCGTCACTTCTTTTGACGTAAAAGCATTATGCTCCGCACCAACATCATCCAGTACACGACTTATATCGCCCGGCTCGGGACGGGACACGGTGCCTTTAAAAAACAAATGCTCTAAAAAGTGAGAAACGCCATTAATGCGTTTTGCTTCATATTTCGATCCTGTGCCAAAAAGTACCAACAGAGTAAGACTTTTTGTATCCTTCATGGGAACCGTAATTACCCGAAGGCCATTTTTAAGAGTTGTTTTTGTATATTTCATTTCGTCATGCTACCATACATTGCCAATAAAAAAAGCGGCCGGGCCGCAGAGATCACCCCCGTTTATACAACTTTCCGATAGTGACGTCATAACCGCAGTATCCGGAGATTCCAAATATTGCCGCAAGAAAAAGTAAGGGAATTACCGCCAGCCATTCGTATCCAGGCATGGTAGACCTCTTGGCAATTGGAAAACAAAGTTGTTATTTAAAAAAACAATCTCTCTTTTATCAGGTTACATAATACGGTTCAAAACTGCAACGAATACAAAACTATCTTTCTCCCTGTATTCCCTCCCTTATATATGCCGACAGTTCATCGATAGACACACGATCTTGTTCTCCCGTGTCACGATCCCGTACAGTAACGGTATCATTTTCAAGCGTATCGAAATCCACTGTAATACACCAAGGAGTGCCAATTTCATCCTGCGCATAATAACGCTTCCCGATATTTCCTCGGTCATCCCATGCCACCGCATAATTCTCGCGAAGTAAATCGTATATATCCCGCGCCCTCCCCACAAGCTCCGCTCTATTCGCCATAAGAGGAAATACCGCCACCGTGTACGGTGCTATGATGGGTGGCAATTTCAAATACACGCGCTTTTTGCCATCAGCAGATTCGTCTTCCTGATATGCTTCCAGAAGAGCTACTAGCACTGAACGGTCAACTCCCCACGTCGGTTCAATAACATGCGGAAGAAATTCCTCCTGCGTTTCCGGATCACGATATTGCAGATTCTCGCCGGAATGCTTCTGATGAGTGGATAAATCAAAATCGCCACGATACGCAAGTCCGTAAAGTTCTTTTTGTCCAAACGGAAATGCATATTCAAAATCTACTGTACGTTTTGAATAGTGCGCTCGTTCCCCGTCCGGAATTTCTACTTCCGTTATATGATTAGGATTAACGCCTAATGCCGCAAGCCACGCACGCATCTCTTTAAGCCAATGCTCAAAATGCTGTTCCCATTCCTCCTCACGGACAAAATATTCGATTTCCATTTGCTCAAACTCCCGTGTACGAAAAATAAAATTACCGGGCGTTATTTCATTTCGAAATGCCTTCCCAATCTGTGCAATACCAAACGGCACCCGCATACGCGTTGTATCCAAAACATTTTTAAAATTTACAAACATTGCCTGCGCCGTTTCGGGACGGAAAAACACCTCATTAGCTTTTTCTTCCGCCGGACCAAGAAACGTTTTAAGCATAAGATTAAATTGTTTTGCTTCCGTAAGTTCTCCTTTGCAATCCGGACACGTACCCGTATTCTCCAATTGATCCGCCCGAAATCGATGATGGCATTTTTTGCATTCAACTAATGGATCAGTAAACTCTTCCAAGTGCCCGGATGCTTCCCATACTTTCGGGTTCATAATAAGCGCGGCATCCAATCCCACCATGTCGCTTCGCTTGTGTACAAACCTATTCCACCACAGTTGTTTAATATTATTTTTAAGCTCTACACCCAACGGACCGTAATCCCATGAATTCGCAAGACCACCGTAAATATCCGATCCGGGAAAAATAAACCCGCGCCGTTTTGCCAAGCTAATAATAGTATCCATCTTATCCATACTTCAAATAGTTAACCTCTGCATCTAACATATGAGTTCCCTCAATTACTGCACAACTTTATATTCGGTACCGTCGACTAAGGGATCATCCCGAAGAGTTGTACTTACTTCGCCGCGGTTTTCCGCAATAGGCGTATCCGTAAATATATCATGTCCTTCAAAGCGTGCTTCCGTTATAAGCGCCGGTTGAGATCCGACATGATTTTGATTAGGAACAAGTCCTACCTGAAAGGAAACTTCGCGTGCCGGCCTTGTGAACCCGGTTCCGGCAACGAGAAATCCGACATCCCACATAATGCGTCCCGTATTGGAATTATATGTTATTTTTTCATTTGCCGGATTGACAACATTCTTCCATCGCACGTAAGCCGGCAAGCTCGATTCTACAACCCCGTTTTCGACATCGTTTGATACATTGGTAAGCGACCAGGTGATGGTATATGTCGTTTCCTCTCCTACGCGTGGGGGCATAGGTCCTCCGTTCGGAATAACACCGCTACGATGCAGTCCTTTACTGACAAAATCCACACGCGTTATAAATGAAGCGGAAAGACTATCGGTACCGGTAATATCAACTCCTTCGTATCCCTCGGGAACAAAGTTGGAATAAATACGTGCACGGGCAGAAACGGTAAAGTTTTTGTCTCGAATAGATTGAACACTTGGATTTTCAACCGTACCCACCGAAAACGTAAATGACCCTGACTCTCCGGGATCCAAAAACTCAAGCCGCGGATCGGTGGATGCATTAACTAAAACACGCTTATTCACGCCATCATATGAACCTCCCTCCACACTTACATTTCCGTAGTTAAACTGCTCCCCCTCCAGAATAACTTCAATCAAAGCATTTTGGACACTCACCGGCAAGTTATTCCGCCACGGTACACTAAAAACAATAATACCACCCGGCGTTATCTTCACGTTATTCTCGCCCCCCACCAACAAATCGACTGAAAGAAGTGCTTCGCGTATGTGCACATTATGTGATGCGCGGGCGTAAGTGTTCCATGCTTTTGTTTCTTCGTCAAAAATACCTATTTGTGCTTCAAAAAAATGAGAATCAAGCGGATTTCCTGTAAGAATCCCGCGCACCGTTATAGTACCCTCCGCATCAGGTTCTAGCGCTCCTATATGCCAAATGGAGTTATCGATACCGGGCGCAGGCACAGCAGAAATCATTGAAAAATTATCGGGATAACGTATTTCAAGCGATACATCCTCAAACGCGCTTTCCCCCGTGGAAACATAATCGATCGTAAGCTCAACTTCCTGCCCGTTATTTATCTCTTCTGGTACGGAAATCGTGATGCCGATCGGAGACTTATTAACCATAACGAGAGCACTCGTATCTTTTCCGAAACGAGCACTTGTGTTTTCCGGACGATACTCAAGCGTAGCATCCGCCTTTACGGAAACACCTTCGTCACCAAACACAAATGCTTCAAAACGCTCCTCTCCCTCCCCACCAGGCAAGAGCCGCCCAATGGGTATGCGTTCGCGAAAGCGACCGCGGCGCGGCGCTTCTCCAAACACCGGACGTGCGCCATCCGGATATTCAAAAATAAGCTCCACGCTTTCAAGTGCCACTTCGTTGCGGTTAGCATACCGTACTTCAAACGTAACGTGCTCACCCGCGGCAATTGTCTCGGGCGAGAGTATGGTAAGTTCAATATTGTCTGCTGATATATTCCCTTCATTATTAAGAAAAATAAACGTCGCCACACCACCAGCAAGCACAAACACAAGAAGAGTCATCATGCTCCAAAAGATTGTGCGCGTGTGACGACGCTTCTTTTGTTCTCTTCGCTCCTCTATGACGCGCGGATCACTGTCCCCTCCCCACGTACGTACTCCTCCCGAATATGCCGGACTTAAGTCCGGTTCTCCTCTTCGTTCGGGAAATGTTTCATTTGGCTTAAATAATCGTTTTTTTAAATCATCAAGTGCCATGCGAAAAATTACGTTATGTTTATGTTACTACTCAATCACTATGTATAGTATACCTTCCTTTCTTTCTTCTTTCTACTACGCGTAATCTTCCGGACGCCATACTCCCGCATATGCATATATGTCGCGCAAAAATAAACGCGTAGTTATTTCTTCCTGCCTGGTAAGAACATCTGAAGAAATGAGCGTGGGAGCATTATATAATCTGTCGACTGCTTCAGTACGGTCATCAGGCATATACCCCAAAAGTGCCACCATCTTTACCTGGAACGCATATAACAACAATGATCCCTCGCGTGTTTCGTATTTATCGCTATTTATAACCCGAAACGCTTCTTTTATAAGTTGCCATATACGCGCGTCTTGTTCCTCATCCACCATAAGATGCATCGCGATGCGAGCTACTGCCGTTGCCGCACGAAACCGGCTCATGGTATTTCGTATAGACCCGAAAGGTGTTCGCGTTTCCGCCGAAACTAACCGGTATTGTTCACGGCCCGCAATAAACGACAATGCCACATGCGTAAATAATTCCACATGACCCCGAAGTTTTGATTTTTCAAGTCGAATACCTTTAGCATATATGGAGAGCATTCCATATTTTTCCGTATATACACGCATACGGATATCAGCTTCGCCACGTGGATATACGGCAAGTACAAGAGCGTCCGTTTGATGTATATCATAAGACATTTTATGAATGAGAAATTATCTTATTCCTTCTCAATACGCACATATACACCTTTCGTCCGCAACTCTTGCATACCATCGGCATGCTCTGCAAATGAAACCGTATGCGCTCCCACAGCTTTCGCAATATCATCCACCCCTCTCGTTAAAGCCTCCATTTCTGCATCCGCATACAATACGATATGTATTGCGTCATTCGGTTGCATGCCCTCCCTTTTTCGTAAATCTTGTATGTCGCGCATAACCTCACGCCAAAGTCCTTTCATGCGAAGATTATCCGTTAACTCCGTATCCAAAACACAATCTTCCGTCATTTCGATATGTTCCGCGAGTGATTCTATATTCGTCCGCTCACGAATAATGGCTCGGAATGATTCTTCTTCCGGAAGCTCTCTTACTGTTGCCTTTGAGAGTGGCTGTCGCACTGAAATACCCGCCATGCTTCTGCTAGCAAGAATGTGCTCTATGGCTGACCGCGTTATTTTCATTTCCTGATTTGTCTTTTCATATTTCTCTCCCGGAACAGCGGAGGGCCACTCTTCCAAGTGCACCGACTCTTTTCCGTTTTCATCTTTGATATCCTGATATATATATTCAGCCGCGAAGGGCGCGAAGGGCGCCAGTATTTTTGCAAATACAAGGAGTGCATAGTGAAAATACTCCAAAGCGCACACTCTTTCTTCCGCCCCCTCCCGAAACCTATCCCGTGAATACTGCAAATATATCGTTGAAAACATATCCACAAAATCGGCAAGGAGACGCACGGCGCGATCAAGGCGGTACTGCTCCATAGCATGCATCACGTTTTTCTCTGTTTGCATGAGATTATACACAAGATACTGATCCAGTACATGAGCATTCATATCAAAAAGCGGCTCTTTTACGGTATGGGTCCGATACAGATTATAAAAGGAAACCATATTAACGAGACGTGCGATAACTTTTTTAGCCGTTTCGTCCACCCCTTTTTCCGAAAAATGAAGATCTTCGGCACTAACTGCCGGTGACATAAGAAAATATAAGCGAAGCGCATCGGCTCCGTACCGGGAAATCACCTCCATCGGATCCGGATAGTTCTTGAGGCGCTTGGACATTTTCTGTCCATCCTCCGCTAAAATCGTTCCATTTACCAATACCTGTTTATATGCCGGTTTTTCGAAAAGCGCGGTTGCCAAAACGTGTAACGAATAAAACCATCCGCGTGTCTGGTCCAGTCCCTCGGCAATATAATGAGCCGGATATCCCTTATTATTCTTCGGATCGAATATATCCGTATTTTCAAACGGATAATGTTGCTGTCCGTAAGGCATAGATCCCGATTCAAACCAACAATCAAATACTTCAGGAATACGCTTCATCACACCCCCGCACGAACACGCAAGCACAATATCATCCACGAACGGTCTATGCATATTAAGCCAACCACGCTCATCGTAGGGGAAATTCCGCACATGAAGCGGACGCAATTCTCCCTGCTTAATATAATGCCGTCTCTCGCCAAGCCATTTATCAAGAGCGCGTTCCGGCAAAACATAATCCATAGACGCCTCAAGAACCCACAATGGATCTCCGTGACTCACAATAAGAATACGCTTTCCCTCATGTTTTTTATCAATATCCCGTACTGCGTTTACCATACGCTCTTGCACATCATGTAAAGACTCCCCTCCCTTTGGCGCATTCGCAATACGGTTATGATGATCATTACCGAAATATGCCAGATATTCACGTACTTCCTTCCCCTCAAATTCCGTACCATGCCTTAGTTCCCTTAGACGTTCGTCATATACAATTTTTGCTCCCGTTATATGCGCTACAATTTCCGCCGTCTCGCGCGTGCGCACGAAGTCGGATGCGTAAATAACATCCACTCCTCCATCTTTCAGTAATTGCCGGGCTATGTTACTAATATCGTTTTTTCCTTTGTCCGTCATATGAATGGGAGCCTCGGGATCATGCGTAATTTTTACATACTTCACGTCCGAAATACCATTACCTGAGCCATCCAAATCATTACGCTCTCCGTGACGCAAAACAAAAAAAGTATTGGCTTTTGTAATACGCCTCTCTTCCAGTTCGACAAGCGAACCTACCACGTGTATGTCTTTACACTTCTCGCATCGCCATACCGGCAAGGGCGCTCCCCAATAACGACTCCGCGAAATAGACCAGTCTGGCGCCGTTTCAAGACCTCTGCCAAACCTCCCCTCCTTTAAGTGTTCCGGTGACCATACAATATCTTTATTTGCCGCAATAAGATTTTCCCGAATGGACGGTACATTCACAAACCATGAGTTTGCGGCATAATTAAGAAGCGGTGTATCACATCTCCAGCAAAACGGATACGAGTGAGTAATTTTCTTTTTTGCAAACAATACTCCTGTATGTGCCAAGTGCTTTATAATTTCTATATCAGTTTTTTGATGATCATCTTTCGGTTTCACCGGTAAACCCGCAAAGTCCCGTATATCATCCACAAAGCTACCATCTCCCTTTACATGCTGAACGAACGGTAAATGATGTTTCTTGCCCAACTGCATATCTTCATCTCCAAATGCGGGTGCAATGTGCACAACACCAGTACCTTCGTTGGTTGTTACAAAATCACCCGCATATATTTTCCAACCGTTTTCCCCATCCGGCAAATCTTTTTGTTTAATGTAATAATCAAATACCGGCTTATATGCACGACCTACTAATTGTGCTCCCGGCACTTCGTCGATAATTTCATATTCCCCTTCAATAACATCTTTTATGAGATCCTTAGCAAGATAAAACACCGGATCATCATTAGCATGATCCGTCCCGTATTCCGATGTTGCCACATCGGCGCGCCTTTGTACCTTTGCGTAGATAATATCAGGATGTACCGCAAGCGCCACATTTCCGGGCAATGTCCAGGGCGTCGTTGTCCATGCAAGCACAAAAGCGCCCTTTTCATCCGCGAGTTCAAATTGCACGGTGACAGAAATATCCGTAATGTCTTTATATCCCTGACTTACTTCAAAATTTGCAAGTGTTGTTTCGCATCGCGGACAGAGATGCATCGACTTATATCCCTCATAAATAAGTTGTTTATCGTAGAGCGTTTTAAAAATCCACCATACCGATTCCGTATACGTTGGATCCATTGTCCGATAATCGTTTTCCATATCCACCCAGCGACCAATACGAGGAATAATACGTCGCCAATCATCGGCATACCGAAGAACCGTTTCTTCGGCACGGCGGTTAAACTTAGCAATACCGTATTCTTCAATTTCCTTCTTATGCGTAAATCCTAATTCCTGTTCAATAATATTCTCGAGCGGAAGACCATGACAGTCCCATCCCCATCTTCGCGGCACATAACGTCCGCGCATGGTCTGATAACGCGGAATAACATCTTTAAGGACGCTCGCCAAAATATGCCCGTAATGCGGAAGGCCGGTAGCAAACGGCGGACCGTCATAAAATACAAATTCTTCTTTATTTTTCGTCTGTTCCAAGCTTTTCTCAAAAATCTTATGCTCACGCCAAAAAGCGAGAATTTCCTCTTCTCGCTCCGCTATCGTTTTTTTCGCCTGTTCGTCTGCCATATACGCCCTATACTACGGGAAATATCGTATTTATTAAACTTGACAATATAATAATATAATACCACGGTATATTCGGTAAAATATTCAGTAACCTCCCGAAATACCGTTACCGTAAAAAACACCAGGTAAAAAACCGTGTTTTTACCTGGTGTTTTTTATTTCTCACAATATACAAAGATCCTCAAATTGAACAACTTTTATTACATTTCTTCAGGGGCATCTATTCCTAAAAGATATAATCCTTTTTTAAGAGTAGTTGCCGCCGCATCCACCAATGCCAAACGAAACTGCCTGATCTCTTCATGTTCTTCCGTCAGAACAGGACATGCATGATAAAAATCATTTGTAGTCTTAGCAAGCACAAATACATATCCGGCAATGATGTGTGGTGCGTAATCGGCGAGCGCATCCGTAATCGCCTCCGGGAAACGTAAAATCCGCACCACGAGCGCACGTTCTTTTTCTTCCATCTTTACCGTGTTCGGAAGTGAGATTTTCGAAGATTTTGCTTTGCGTAAGATGCTTTTTAACCGCGCATGCGTGTACTGAATATATGGTCCGGTATCTCCATCGAATGATAGAGCGTTATCCCATGTAAATACGATATCGGATTTTCTGTTATGCGAAAGATCAAAATACTTTATTGCTCCTATACCCACCTGATGCGCAATCGTATCGGCCTGCGAAAGATCCGGATTTTTTTCATCAATAATGGCGCGCGCCCGATCATACGCCTCGTCAAACAGTGCATCCAGCGCAATAACCGTTCCCTTTCGCGTACTCATAGATCCTTCCGGAAGGCGCATCTCGCCGTAAGAAACATGCTCTGAAACCCCCGCGTCATTATATCCCAACAAATCCGCCACCCGAAACACCTGCCGAAAATGATATTCCTGACGCACATCCACTACATATATATTTTTCCAAAAACGCCATTGTTTCTTCCTATATGCAATAGTGGCAAGATCACGCAATAAATAAGTGGATGCGCCATCCGACTTACGAAGTACCGCTTCTCCCAACCGTTCCCCTGTAAGATCAACCAAAACAGCCCCTTCCACATTTTTTGCAACACCTTTCGTAATTGCTTCATCAACAATCCGCGCCATATCATTTTCATATGCCGACTCTCCCTTATGCTCATCAAAGGGAAGAAGATCTAATCGATGCGCCCCCTCCTCCAGTTTTTTCATGGAAACGGCTACCATCCATTGCCAAATGTCCCTGTTTTCCTTATCCCCTCTTTCCAGCTTCGCAAATTCCGCTTTCGCGCGTTCCCGCCGTTCGGGCTCCTCTTCTATTTTTTTATTCTCTTTTTTGTATATATCCTCAAGAAATGCGAACGGATCTTCCGCAATGCGCGGCTTTATATCATCCGTTATATTCTCTTTATATGCAAGGAGCAATATACCAAATTGCGTTCCCCAATCTCCCACATGCGTATCCGACACCGCATGATATCCCCCTGCGGCAAACATGCGCTTCAACGCATCGCCAATAATACCGGTACGCATGTGTCCTATATGTGGGCGCTTTGCGATATTAAGCTGAAAATATTCAACGACAACTGTTTTTCCAGCTCCCGCCGTACTGGTACCCCATGTTTCTTTTTTCTCCAAAACACCCTCCGCAAGCTCTCGCATTAAGAAAGCATCCGCAAGAAAGAAATTTACAAATCCCGGAGCCGCCGCCTCTGCACACCACATATCATTTGTCAGTTTGCTCGCAAGCTCATTTGCAATATCCATCGGACTTTTTCTCAAGGAATCCGCAAGAAGAAGTGCTACATTTGTGGCATAATTTCCGTGAGACACATCGTCCGGCTCCGACACAGAAAAAACCGGCATATCTCTTTCCGGCGCATCTACTATCATGGTGTGTACGGCCTCTTCAAGACATGCCCGAATTTGATCGCGTATCGTCATACCTCCACTTTAGCGAAGAACGGTAAAAAGTGAAAGCGCGAGAAACATCACCGTTCCTCACCGCGCACTACGTCCATCGCCGTAAGACCACCTTCATCTTCGCAAACAACGACTGCATCTTTCTCTTTTGTGCCGGAAGATGAATCAGATATAACCACTTCCTCCACCCATGCATGCGTACCAAGATCCGCCCCTTCATTAAGAGAGCACCTATCAGCATTAAGTGCGGTGTATAATGTAAAAAATGTACAAAGACCGTTCTCACGGCATGCTATAGTTCCCGTTGTATCCGAAAATACCTGCGTTGTACGCACAAAAGACGTGCATCCCGCACAAGGAGCGGGTACGGACAGCACGGATCCACCCGATACCGCCGTTTTAATATCCACCCGTGGCACCCCTGATCCGCCAAGGCGTTCAATAATATAATACCCGCGTCTTTGTAAATTTTCTCGATCCGGCTCAAGTACAACACCTGCCAAGTCCAGCGTTACCGCAATCTGCTCACTTACACCGGTAAGAGAAGCTGATTCATCCGCACATCGTATAGTGTAAACGGTGGGTACCGCATCAAGTGCTACCAATTCCCGTGCCGTATCCGAAGTTGTGTATACTTCTCTCATAGGAAGCAGTACATGTGCATGTCCGGAACCCGGCAAAGCGGAAAATACAAATGTCGTATCATTGAACGGTCGATAGGGAACGGGTATAAAATCGGGTGGAGGATTTTTTACTAAATTTGGTTCCGAAAGCCATGTATATTCATCCTCAAAAGCCGAACGTGCGGTTAACAAGCACGAATCGGCAGACGATCGCCACTCGAGAGATGCAACCATTCCCGTAAACGAACTGCGACTCACTGTGCGCGTAAGGGTAAACGGCTCCCCCACATCATATGTGCGGATAATATGCTTTTGATCTGATGGTCCTCTATAAAGAAGCTTGGAAACAACGCGACCGGTTCGTATAGGCAAAGGTGCATCGCGCCCGTCCGGATCCATTCCGAACTCAAGCGGATGAGCGCGTTCATCCGTACGGTTATCCAATCCAAATGATTGGAGTATGTAATTATTTCCCGTACATGATGTGTCCGTGCACCCGCATTTCCACTCTCCGCCAAACCAACTACATGCGTACACCGCCAGATAATTAACACCTTCCCTTATCATGTCTGCCGGAATGTCCCCCGCGGCGCGTCCTGTGATCCATTCCGAATCCTTATCGTCTTTTTCACCGGTAAGCGTAATTTCTTCCCATTCTTTCACATTCTCTTCATCTACTGATGCACGTTCCGTTAATATAAATGCCTTCTCCCACACGGCAACAGGCGTAGTGCTTTCACCCGCAATTATCACCTCTACCGTTTGGTCCGTATTACATAAAATGGTAATTAAAAGCTCCTGCACCTGTGAAAACATATGCACCACCGGCGCAAAATCTTCTTCCGTATCAAGGAAAGATGTTTTATGGTGGCAAGCCGCCGAAGATTGTGCGTTCGTAAAAGCGCCCCCCCATCCCATTACTACGCTCACCGCAAAAGCAAAAAAGAGCATATACTTCATGTATATAGTATACGGTACGATCAAAAAATAATCACCTAATAAAATAACATACTCTATTTTATATTTGTCAATATTATGATATACTGTTTCGTATGATTACTCTTGCTGTAAATCGGAGAGCGCGATTCGACTTTGATATCCTGGAAACATTCGAAGCGGGATTGTCTTTGCATGGATATGAAGTAAAGTCTGTAAAAATGGGGCGTGCGAGTATTGGAGGAGCGCATGCCATTATTCGCGGCGAAGAAGCCTATATTATAGGCATGCAAATACCGCCCTACCAGCCGGATAATACCCCTGATACATACGATCCGTCTCGTACGAAGAAGCTTATTCTAAAAAAAGCGGAAATTCGTTCTCTTATAGGAAAAATTATCCAAAAAGGCTTGACTTTAACCCCCATTCGAGTGTATACTAAGCGTGGTCTTGTAAAGATGGAGCTCGGTCTTGCACGCGGAAAAAAGAAAGAAGATAAACGCCAAAAAATCAAAGAACGAGATGCGAAACGCAAAATTGAGCGGACTCTTAAAACAAGAATGCAGATAACAGGGGGACGTCGGGATTCGACGTAGTATCCCGGTACATATACTAATCAGGCAGAGCGCAACCTCTTAAAACTACGAAATAGATAAGTGCAAACTTATTCAAAAAAGCGTTCGCACAGCCAGCAATGGCGTTGGCGTAACGCTTTCCGGGGTTCGATCTTGCTCTTTAGCAAGACATCCCGGACATCGATAAGATTCACGTCCGTACGATCTTATTTCGGTGTTATATCATCGGACTCGATGATTCCGACTGCTTGATACGAATCATGACATAAATCAGGCACCCCTTTTGTGCTTCGGCACAGAATAATACCTGTAACAGTTAGATATGTGCCCTCTACGGACGGGAGTTCAACTCTCCCCGTCTCCACAAGTTTTGCCACCTTTTGCCAAGAGCAAAATAGTTGCAAAACTTAATACACTACACCCGCAAAGTTTAGTGTATACATTGTTTAAGTTTTGTTTCGTATTTCAGCGAAACGCCGTAATGTTTACAATAGTTATAGATTCAAACCTATCCAAAATCCTCGCATCAACAATCAAATACGCGTACCGGAAGTTCGTGTTGTGGGAAAAGATGGCGATAACCTTGGCGTTATGGAAACGGCAAAGGCGCTTATGCAAGCCCAGAGCGACGGACTCGATCTTATCGAGGTAGCCGCCAAGGCAAAACCGCCTGTTGTTCGTATTATGGATTATGGAAAGTACCAGTATCAGAAAGAAAAGGAGGCGCGCGATTCAGCGAAAAAACAAAAAAGCACCGAGGTAAAAGGCATACGCATCGGATTTAACGCATCCCGTCACGATATGGAGCTGAAAGCGAAAAAAGTAGAGGAATTTCTTGCCGAAGGAGATAAGGTAAAAGTGGACTTCATCCTTAAGGGACGCGCAAAATACTTGGACAGAAACTTTATTCGAGAGCGATTTAACACCTTTTTAAGCTTTATAGCAACACCTTACAAAACCGAAGGCGAACCGAAACGGGCGCCGCGAGGACTATCTCTTATCGTTGAGCCCGATAAAAAAGCATAACGTACCGATACCAAAAAATAAAACCATTATGGCGAAAACAAATAAATCCATCACGAAACGACTAAAAGTTACCCGTACCGGCAAAGTTATGAGCCGTACGCCGGGACATAATCATTTTAATGCAAAGGCACGCCGCTCCAAACAATTGGATAAAAAAGGTCTTACCGAAATAAGTTTTGGGAAAGCAATTATTAAAAAGGGTATTAAAAATTAACCCGTATGACACGCGTAAAACGAGGAACAATAGCAAATAAACGCCGTCGCAACATCCTTAAGCAAACTAAGGGATTTCGTTGGGGTCGAAAATCAAAAGAACGCGCCGCGCGAGAGGCACTCCTGCATGCGGGACTACATGCTTTTCAAGATCGCCGCAAGAAGAAGCGGGTATTCCGCAAACTTTGGAACGTACAGGTTAATGCGGCCTCCCGTCTTGCCGGTACTACTTATTCAAAACTCATCGGCGGAATGAAAAAAGCAAATATCGCCCTTGATCGTAAAGTGCTTTCCCTTCTTGCTCAACATCATGTATCGGCGTTTGAAGCCGTAGTAAAAAAAGCAGAAGGTAAATAAAAAAAGCCGATAAGGATCCTTATCGGCTTTTTTGTTGCCATTCAAAGGATATACTTACATGTTTGCTCTTGATTTTTTCCAATTACGTGGTATAGTACCGCCACGGTTTTCTAAGCATAAAACCCTTTATTTTTTCTGTACCGTGTCTTGCGAGCACTGCAATTTATTTGTAGTGCTCTCGTGGGGATGGTACCCAAATCAAAAATTCCGAAGGATGAGGCGATATTGCTGTAACGATAGCCCTTTGAAAACATTTGTAATCCAAGGAGATTTTGAATGGCAGAAGATCCCGTCACGTACATATATCTGATCGTTGTGTTGATTATCGGTCTCCGCTCACTGTACACGTTCGCAACATTCAGCAGTACTTTTTGGTGGCTCAAACGCCAACGCGTCAAAACTGTGGAAAATACAGATAAACATTTTGTTGTCGTGATCCCGGTGTTGCGCGAACAACGGGTGCTTCGGGAAACTGTCGAGTGGTTTTTAAGTCTCGACTATCCACGCGATAAGCTCACCATTGCCATAGTTACAACAGAACAAGAGTACACGACCAGAGCAGACGGACAGACAACCGTTGAGCTAGCGGCATTGCTTCATGATGAATACGGACATGCTGTCTGGCACATACACTATCCTGAAACGAGAGGAGAGAAAGTCCATCAACTAAATTATGCGATCAGCGTGATCTTGGAAGAAGACGCGCTGGCAGACAGTGAGATGTTCATTGCACTGTATGACGCAGATTCCAGACCGCATCCGCAAACGTTAAAATGGGTGTCTACGTTATCAGTTGCCAATCGTCGTCAGCAGATTTTGCAGCAATCGGCCATTTTTCTGCAAAACTTCAGCGACATGAAGTCAAGAAATGGTTTTATTGTTGCGAAGCTGTTGCAGGCGAACGCCATTCTGCAAACGCGATGGACGTTAGCGCATGAAATTCCCCGTATCCTTCGACAAGGTTACGCATTACGCAGGTGGAATCGACGATTGTTTCTGTCTCACTGTGTAGGACATGGTCTTTTTCTTCGGAAAGATGTCATGCGAGAGTTGCGGCGACTACCAACAGAAACATTGACCGAAGACCTCTTTATGGGATTCGTCTTGTCGCTCTTAAGAGAGCCGATTCAGCTTGTGCCTGTGTTTGAATCTGCCGACATGCCGTATTCTTTGAAATCTGCATTGTTGCAGAAATACGTATGGTTCTATGGCCCGATGGAGCACAGAACCTATGCGAGCGTTTTTCTGCAAACCAATCCGGAAAGAGCGCCGAAGTGGCTAGTAAATTTGTTTGCCGTGAGGGGGTTAATACCCGCGGCAGCTTGGCTCACTTCAGGGTGGATGGTGCTCTTTGTGATTGGATTTACGGCATTTTCCGGAACAACAGGGACGATAATACTTTCAGCGAGTACGCTCATCGCGTATCTAAGCACCTTTGGGCTTACGATACAGCGGTATGCACTACTCAATGAGATCACTGGAAGACGTGAGGTAGTACGGACAGGAGAAGGGATATTGGTTTTTCTTTTCCTTATCCCGATTTTTGTTCTGCATAGTTTGCCTCCGCTTCTATCGGTGACAACCAAGATCCGGTCACTCGTGACCAGCATCAGACCATTTAAACCCAAAACTGAGAGGTGACGGATGGAAGAACGACTGCATCGAACATTGAGAGAGGTGATGCTAAATCACAATAATGACTACGGGTTCGACGTACACGCGACGCTTCTTCAAAGCCCTGATGTTCCAAACCTTAGCATCGTCATTCCGTATTATGAGAGCAAGCACATCACCCTTGTAATACGCTACCTCTACACGGGGATAGTAAAGGTTCAGCAAGAACACCCCGAGTGGCAGTTTGAGGTTATCGTGATCGACGACGGATCGATGAATCGCGCGGATAGAATTTTTAACCCTCAAGAGTACCACAATCTTGCTGTGACAACGCTCCAAAGTAATCGCGGCAGAACCGAGGCTCGCAACGTAGGTTTGCGACAAGCTCGGTTTCCTGTGGTGCTGTTCATGGATGCTGATATTATCGTGAGCGATGACGTAATCCTTAACCATTTGAAGGTGCAGGTAGCCGAAGGGATTGCGGGGCGATGCATTACAGTGGGTTTTTTTGCCACTGTTGCGCCGGCCGACCCATTCCTTACTCAACCACTTACGAATAATGCGATACGGAGCAAGCTCAACGATTTCAGACTCTCCTGCGTATACCAGTCATCATGGATTGGTTGTGAGGAAGATAAACAATTCATAGGAAGGATGTTTGAGATAGTTCGGGAGACTAACGGCTTTAGAAACTGGCCAATTGGCTCATTTTTTGGCCCGTGGATACTGTCGAATATGGTTCTCGGCGGATTCTTTATGGTAGACAGAGAAGCCGCGTTCGAGGTGAACGGCTTCGACCGTTCTTTTGTGGGCTACGGCTTCACGGAAACGAGTTTGCCGACCAAGCTCATTGCGCGATACAGTCATTACGTCGTGCCAGTTATCGAAGGTGTATGTCTGCACATCGACGACGAAAGTGAGTGGCCGTCCCGAAGTGAGAAAAATGCGCTGTTTCGGGAGAAGCACGCGCAATACTTCAACCGCTATCTTGAACTAACCTGTGAGGAGGCCATTCATGGATAGATTAAATCTTGTGTTCCACCAAATATTGGACATTGAAGAGAAGCGCAGATCAGTGTACGACATGGTCGAAGAATCGGCGATTAAGATCCTCGAAACCGTCTTAGTTTTGTTGCACGGTCGCGGAATCGCGCTACGCGTATTCCTCGATGATGGCTATAGCAGACAATTCGGTTTTGCGCGCGTGCTTCAAGAACGGCTCGGCTTGCTCGCCGTCATAGGGATCGCCACGGATGATGTCGGCGTAAAAGGATACCTCACGCGGAATCAAGTTCACGTATTATCCTCAAGCGGACAACGTATTGCTTCGCATGGGGTATCTCACGCGGCGCTTGGCAAGTATGACAATGATACGGTAATGGAAACACCATCGGGAGGAATATATCGCAATATGCCAAAAGGAAGGATTGAGCTTTTGTCCGAAGCGGAAGTGCGCTATCAGGTTGTTGAGTCGCACCGTGAATTACAACGGTACGGCGTGTCAGTATCGGATTTCATTTATCCGTATGGCGTATATAATCGAACTATACGGAATATCGTTGAGAACTCGAATCTGTACACTACCGCACATACGTGCGACATAGTACTTGAAACGGAACATTCTGACCTATTTCTCATTCCTCGGCTAGTGATAGACAATTCCTTGCCGGCGGATCAGTGGATCGAAAAGATACGCACATTACTAGGGGGATAGATGCATCAGGAAATCTTTACTATCGAAGGCATTGTACATGCAGGGAAAACGACTGTACTCGATAACGTGCGTAGGGCAGGTCTGGCCATTATATGCATTGACGAGTATACGAGATACCGAGGCACAGAGCCGTTTCCAGAACATCCGACAACACTGGAAGAAGCGTTGCATGCAAACCAATTCTTTGTCGATTTGGACACTCGACGCTTTACTGACATTCATGACATGGCGAAAGCCGTGCTCTTGGATAGAAGTTGCCTTTCCGTTCTTGCGTATCACTATGCGACGGAGGGGATCACACACGGAGAGATTGCCTGCTTCGAACCAAGCGTTCGTCTCTATCGAGAGCACTTTCCGCAGTATATTCCGCATGCAATGCTATACCTCGAAATTACCCTTAGTGAGCTAACCAGACGCCATGAAGGAGATACTACTGTATATAAATCTGTTCTTTTGGAGGAGGAATTCAACCGACATCTCACATATTTCTATGAAAATGCACAGCTCTTTTTCCCAGAGCTGGAAGTGCATAGGATAGATGGTACATTGCCAGCGGGAGAGATACTACAAGCAGTAATTAGGATTTTAGGTTTCGCCTAAAAATGGGGGCAGCATTCCAACAATGGAACGCTGCCCTTTTTCATGTTTGCGTGCAGTTCTGTTATGATGAGTGCAATGCTACATAGTCATAAAACCATATTTTTTGATTGGAATAAGACCCTGTCCCATTCACAATTCTGGGAACATCTTGAAGATCCCGACCATCCCAACAGCCGTGAAGGTGCGGTGATTTCCAATTTTCTTTTCAATGAGAACCGCGAACTCTTAAACCCGTGGATGCGGGGAGAAATGAGTACTGATGATGTCCTCATCAAGATCTCTGAAAAAACGGGTATCTCTTTTCAATTCATACGCCAAGAATTAGAGCACAGTTGTCGCAACATGCGCCTTGTGGCGGACGAAATAGTCGATCTTATACAAAAAGTACGAAGCGCGGGTATTCAATGCGTCATTGCAACCGACAATATGGATACATTCCGCACATATACTATCCCGCACATGCGGCTTGATGATATTTTTGATGATTTTCTCATATCTTGTGAACTCGGCGTATTGAAATTTGACATAGATAAAGGACACAAGAGAATTCCTTTTTTTGATACCTATTTGAGCGAGCATAATTTGAATTATAGCGACGTTGTATTACTAGATGACTGCACAGACGATGGCTTTTACCATGCTATGGGTTTTCAAATTGTCCAAATCAGGCAACCAGCCGATTTAATTGCATGTTTGTTGCAATAAAAAAGAGAGGCACATGGTCTCTCTTTTAAAGTTTTCACGACACCTCCTCCTGTGCATGGTCGAGCACGCCGCCATGCGTATAAACTCCCGATGGCTCAAAGACAAGAAAGGAATATCAAATGCCGTAAAGGAACTTAAGGATATGCTTGCCGAAACCGTTCCGGGCACTGCCATATCGCCGAACAGAGTGGTAGAACGCTTAATAAGGAATAACTTTGAAGAAGTTATATACCTGGAACACGCCAAAAGCCGTTTACGATTTGTCATTACAAACAGCGCGGAATATAATTTTCTTTGCATGGTAGAGCAGATTCAATAAATACCGTTAGAGATTCAACCTTGCCGTACTTACAAGCCGCTCGGTACGCACAACAACCGGCGGCTTTTTATATTGTGTACTACGCGCCGAAAGCGGAAACAGAGGAAAAAATATTTACCGCGGATTGCTTATATGAATTGACAGAGAAATAAAAATCTGTATAATTCTCAATAAATACGGAGGAATATATGGAGAAAACATATTATCTGTTTACCGCGTACAACCTCAAAACCGATGTTATTATTCTTCTTTCAACGAACGATCATCCCAACTTTGTACCGAAGCCGGGAGCCCGCGTTCCCGATAGCACACCCGCAAAGGAAGCGGATGATTATTACGAAGTAATAACGGTTCTTGACGGCTCAATTGTCGAACGATTTACCGCCCTGGAAAAAATGGAAAGAGAGCTGGGAAAAATACAGGAATCAGGCATATCGTCCCTCATAAAGGAAATAGGTACACTACTTCTTCATGAAGGGCGCACCTTTCAGCAAATGCAAATTAGGGAAACTTTTTTAAACATATAACTAAGCGGCAGTATTTCTGTCGTTTTTTATTTTCTAAATTATTGTTTTAAGTTCCAAAAAAGCACCGATAATTAATGCTGTTATCAATAGCCACGGAATTACCTTTTTAAACGACAACGGTCCCCATTCACATTTCGGATCATTTTTACAAACACGAAGAGCAAGAAGGAGAATAATAACACCCTCAAGAGCAATTGCTACCGCTCCCACAAGGCCAATCGTTCCGATAAAACTACTTATACCCAACAAAAAAAGTCCGAGCGGCAAACTTATAACGACCGCCCAGGCAAGGACATACGGCACATTATAATCATACCGAAATATATTGCGAAGATTTGCTCCCAATGCAAGAAATGAAGTAAATACGGCAATGAGACCTATAAGAGAGCCTATAGATACGGCGCGCTGACTTACCGCACCTACAAGTCCGGCAAGCGCCTCTTCCGTTGTTCCCGTTCCGGAAATCCCCACTACAGAAAAGGCAAACAAACCGTATACGACAACTGGGATAATGCCTGATATGATAATAACCCCCCGCAATAAAGATCTATTTCTTTTTTTCAATATATCAGCGACCTCCGGAATAGTGGAAGCGCCTCCCATAGCAAACAGGAAAATACCATACGGAAGAAACCAGTATGTATTATCCGCAAGTATGAATTGCATTTTTTCCACATGCGAATAAGTGATATACAAAAGGATAACAACAAATAGAACGAGTAATGACGTTAAAAGAAAATTGACGGTACCGATACGCGCTATAGGGAAAAGAAGAATACCGCCTGCTACTGCAAAAAATACCAAACTCCAGACAAAGGGAGGTAAGGAAGAAAATGACATAATCTGGGAAAGAAATAATCCTCCCAAAATACCATAAGCAAGAAGGGATCCGTATAGCTCAAATACCGATGCTCCAAATGCAAGATGGCGTGCAAAGGATCCAAAATAACGCTTTGCGTATCCGGGTAATCGATGTATTCCTTCTGTCTGCAAGGCAACTTCTCCGTAGAGCATGTGTACGCATATGGTAATTGCGAAAGCAATCACTATATGAAAAAATCCCCAAAATACCCCCGCCCGTGAAATGGCGTATGGGATAGCAAACATGCCGGCACCGATAATAACGCCCGCCAAAAGACCGATTGCCGAAATAACCCTCCAAAAATTTTTCATTATTTCTTGCTTCTTCCCACACTTCGGTCCACGCGCGGCACCTTTTCCTCTACAAACCGAAATGCCCAAACGACTAAAAGCGTAAGTATGGTAGCAAAAACGGAAACCATATACATTTGAAGCCCTACTGCAATACCGATAGCGGCCGCCACCCAAAGAGCCGCTGCTGTGGTGAGTCCCATAACTTTATCGCCCTGCAAGACAATTAGTCCCCCGCCGATAAACCCAATCCCCACCACAACTTGAGAAATGATACGCGTGGGATCGGGCGTGCCGAACGACGCTAAAGGAGAAAATTCCGCCACCGACATAATGGTAAAAAGCGCCGCTCCCATACTAACAAGCGCATAGGTACGCATGCCCGCCGCCTTTCGCCGGTGTTCCCGCTCAACACCAATCATCATACCAAGGAATACCGCCAGTATAAGTTGCAGAAATATATGCCCCGTCATAGAATCAAACACCATAAATTATACTTTAGTTATTTTTTCTTCCTTAATAATTGTTATAAGATTTTCTACAAGCCGTTTAGGATCCGTGTCGTAAATAATTTTTCCTTCTCTATGCGATACTTTAACAATCTCCTGAATCATATCGGTCGTACCACCGGAGTCGGTAAGTATCCCCACCGGTTTTCCGTCTTCGAATGCAATAGTAAATTCATTTAGGGTACCGATACGTCCGCACCCCACCACTACCGCATCAGATGCACGCGTAAGCATAAGGTTGCGTCCCGAAAATCCCCATCCCGTGTATATAATCATATCCATATAATCAAGCGGGAGATTATAGTGTTCTACATGCTCACGTTCCGTTTCTGCGGGAGAAAGGCCAATAGAAATACCTCCCTCTTCTTTAGCCCCCATAGCGGCCCACAACGGAAACCCGGTTGTTGCTCCCGTTGTAAGAATAGCTCCTTGGCGTACAATCTCACGCCCCACCTCTTTTCCTTTATCTATCGAATCCATGGCACAATGTCCCGTTTCAGCAGCACCCGATACGCAAATTTTATATTTAAGATGATAATGAGATGATTCTTTCATTTTTATAAATTAAATGTATCTTCTTGTTTAGGTGCTTTAGCATCTATACCTAAATTATCCTTTATACGTTGAGCGAGGAATAATGCCGACTTTGGTTCCCCTTGAACCACAAATACGGTTTTTAAGGTACTTGCCGTATGCTCAACATATTCGAATAACGCATCGCTATCGGCATGCGCCGAATATCCACCAATGGCTTTTATATGAGCACGTATCGGCACCGTCTCTCCATGAATCATAATATCCTTTGCTCCGTCATAAATACGGCGCCCCATAGAACCGGCCGCTTGATATCCTATAAAAAGGAGCGTGCTTTTCGGATCAGGTAGATATCGTTTCGCATGATGAGCAATACGTCCACCATGCATCATACCAGAGCCGGCAATGATAATTTTAGGCGGTGGAACATTTGCAATAGCTTTTGATTCTTCTGTTTCCTCCGTAAGCTTAAGTCCGGGAAATTTAAATAAATCGTCTCCTTCTTTAATAAGTTTTTGCGCTTCCTTACTGAAATACGTAGTGTACGCGGCATAAATACGGGTTGCCTTAATGGCTAGCGGTGAATCGATAAAAATCGGCACACGCGGAATACGCTTATGTTCGACAAGTTCATTAATTTCATAGAGAAGCTCTTGCGTGCGCTCCAGACTGAATGCCGGAATCATGAGCGTCCCCCCGGCAGAAAATGTATCTTCAATAACTCGTTCTAGTTTTGTTTTCCTCTCGCCAGTCGTCTCATGAACACGATCACCGTATACCGATTCGATAACAAGGTAATCCACGTCCGTTATAAGTTTCGTGGGAGTAATAAGGGGAGCCGGTGAATTACCCAAATCCCCAGTGAAAGCAATTTTTTTGGTTCCGATTTCGGTAGGAAAAGCAAATATATAAGCGGCCGATCCCAAAATATGCCCCGCATCATGTACTGTAGCTGTAATATCACCTACGGTAATTTCTTCACCGTAATCGCATCCCTTCCATAAAGAAAGCGCTTTATCAATATCCTCCCTTGAATAAAATACTTTTTCATCATCACTCCGTGCTTCTTTTTCCAAAATACCCAGACTATCCTCTAGCATAAGCGCCCCGAAATCTTTAGTGGGATGTGTTGAGTAGATTACACCCCGAAAGCCATCCCGCACTAACTTTGGAATGCGGCCGATATGGTCTATGTGTCCGTGTGTTACAAATAACGCATCGATGGAAGACGGATCATATGCAAAGTCTTCTCTGTTCTTCGCCTCGCAAAAACGCGGACATTGCGAAAGTCCGCAATCTACCAATATACGTGTTTTTTCAGTTTCTAATAAATGATTAGCCCCCGTTACCGCCTGTGCACCCCCATAAAATGTTACCTGTGTCATATACCCAGTATACCGTAATGATCGTTCTCGGCAAATAAGTATATTGTTTACGATAAGGTATCATGTTTTCGTTCGCGTACAAGCATACTTATTGCTACAAAAAGGGCGCCTACCGTATCGGCAACAAGATCCCCTAGCGTATCTGCCAATCCCAACTGCTGGCGAAGTCCGAATCTTTCCGTAAAAAAAACAGCATCAAGAATATACTCAAACCACTCCCATGCAACGCCTACAAGCATCACAAACCCAAGTGCGAAGGAAAGATACAGCAACCAGGGTATCTCCGTATGTATGCGCGGCACGTAATGGTTTTTTAAAAAAAAGAAAATCTGCGCCACCCACACACCCCCTAACACATGCAGTACGACATCAATCCACCATATTGTATATGCCCACCCATACCAAAGGGTAAGCGCATAAAGCACAAAAATAACGAACAGAACACATCCTATCCATTTCCTGGAAGCAAAATTTATATTCATATAAAAATACTACAAAGTATGGACTTCATGAACGGTTTTATAATCAAACAGTTCATCTTCGTTAAACCACACAAACACCTCCCGTTCGGCATCCGCCGCATCAGAAGAAGCATGGATAAGATTCATTACCGCCTTTCCTTTTGCATCGGCATATTTAAATGCTACATGCGAATAATCGCCGCGAATGGTACCGGGTTGTGCTGATTTCGGTTCGGTAGAACCTATTATTTTTCGCACGTTTTCAATAGCATCAACACCTTCCACAACAAATGCCACTACCGGACCGCTTTTCATAAATTCCACCATAATATCACGTACATGCTGTCCCCGTCTTTTAGCAAGATCTTCCGTATAATGTTCCATTGCCTGCGTTTTGTCCGCCCACCGCATTTTCATACCGATAATCTTTAATCCTGCATTTTCAAAGCGCTGGATAATAGAGCCTACAATCCCACGCTGAACACCATCCGGTTTTATAATAACGAGCGTGCGCTCAAGATGTATTTGTTCGGTTTTTTCCATAGTCACCCTATGATAGCGAAAAATATCTATACACACAAGACCGCCCGTTGAACGCATCCATAACACCCGGCATTACTATATAATGCCTCTAATACCCATTTATACTGTATGTTCCATCCTCATACATGCGAAGAAGAAGCGTTCCTTCCATGTCGGTGCGATGGACTTCCACATGCTCTCTTTTAAGAGCATTCAAAACTTCCTGATGAGGATGTCCATACCGGCTATTTCTCCCCACAGATACCAAAGCAACCATCGGAGAAATTTTTTCCAAAAATATATCGGATGATGAGGTTTTTGATCCATGATGCCCCACTTTCAGTATGTCCGTATCAAGGCTTTCCGAAAGAATAACCAGCTTACGCTCCTCCGAAGACTCTATATCTCCCGTAAGCAGTAAGGATGACTCTCCGTAATCTAGCCGTGCAACAACACTCGTGTTATTGATTTTTTTTACTTCCTTCCCTGCTTGCTCATAAAAAGGCGCCAGAATTTTTAGCGTTACATGCTTGTCTAATAAAAACTCTTGCCCGGCATGTGCATATATAACGGGTATTTCTTTTTCACCGATACGCTCGTGCCACACCTTATACTCTTCCGTTTCGTGCAAAACACCTGTTTCCACAACCGTACCAATTTCATATCTTCCGATTACATCCACAAGACCGTTTAAATGATCCGCGTCCGGATGCGTAAGGATAAGCATATCTATAGAACGATCATATGAAGACATAACGCGTCCCAATTGCGCAAGAACTGCATCTGTCGGACCGCCATCTATAAGAATCTGATTTCCCGATACCGTTTCTATAAAAATACTGTCCCCCTGTCCTACATCAAATACATATACGGAAAGGCCTTCGCTTGCGGACGGAACGGAAAACGCGCCATACCATACGCTCACTGTAAGCACCGTAAGAATAACCAGTATCCATTTTTTACGTAAAAGCATATGCCATTCGTACACCAAAATTGACCGAAAAAAAAGCCTGCCTACGTACGCCGCTTTTTTCCTTGAAGGATGCTCGATTTATACAAAGCAGGCTCATGGGCATCAATGTAAATAAACCGATGCTTGGTTTTAAAATCGGGTAATGCGCGCGCAATACTGTCATAAAGCATATTCTGATCATATCCCAGCGCAATACTATCCGGCTTCTTTTCTCTGATTATATTCCATGATCCTTCTTGCGCGTCTGATGGGTATACATAATCGGCAAGACCGCCTTCTTTTATGCTTTTTATGCGGACGGCAAGATTGTGTTTTGGTATGCGCTTTTTTGTGCGTTCAACATATTCATCCCGCGCAACTACAACGATAAGGCATTCTCCCCCCTTGCGCGCAGAACGCAAAAAGTACCGATGTCCCTCATGATATCCATCGAATACACCAAACACCATTATCGTTTTGATATGACTTTTATCCATGGCTTATATATACCACACCATAATATACCATATAGAACTATAACAATTGCAAATGGTATTGTGCCCATATGTATATCCGCGAACGGTACCGCAGATAATACTTTCACCACTCTTATCTGATACTCAAGAAATATGTATGAGATACTTCCCACAGCCATACTTGCGATCGTACTTATAAACCCCGTAAGCGCGCCCAAGAATCCTAATGCCATCGTAAGAGGTACGGCAATCAAAATAAGAATATTAGCAATCGGGCTTATGAGAGAAACTGTTCCAAAATAATACATGATGAGAGGAAGTACAGTAATCTGTGCCGCGAACGTGGATAAAAGTATATCACGCATACCATACAAAGACGGTACCCGATTGGCATATGCTTCGAGTGTGGGAGAAACATACATAAGTCCCACAGTCGCCATAAAAGAAAGCTGAAACGCAATATCAAATCGGAGAATGGCGGGATTATGAAATATCATAAGGGCCCCGGTAAATATCAAGGCGTTCGGCGCCTTATAACGTCTTCCTTCCATACGGGCAAGAAGAACAATTACACCCATTAAAGCCGCACGCACTATGGATGCAGATGCTCCCACCATAATGGTGAAAAAAGCAATACACACAAGCGATACCCAAAACGTTACTGATGAACGTATGAAAAAAAGACGAATAAATCGCGTAAGAGCGGAAGAAATAATCGTAATATTAAATCCGGAAAGAGCAATAATATGAATAACACCCACGGAGCGAAATCCGTCCAAAAGCCATTCAGGCATACTTGCTCGCGATCCCAATAAAAGTCCCTTCATGAAAGCGGCATGCGGTTCCGGAAGCATGCGCTCTATATTATGTTCTAACTCTTTTTTTGCCAAAAAGAGATATCTTTTTATGTTTTCCTCTATTCCTTTTTTTGCACTCTCTCCGGTACGCTCTATGTCAGGATAATACATAAGCGTATAAATATCATTTCGCGCAAGATATGCGGGATAATCAAAGTCATCGAATGACTCCGGTTGTTGAAGTTCCCCCGTAATACGAATACTGTCCCCGTATGTATAATCACCGTATCTATTTGCAAAAATAAGTATATTACCCGTAACATTAGTAGAGTTTTTTATTTCTTCCGATTCTATGATTTCGGCCCTTAACAAAAAACGTGTATTCTTCTCGCGCACTTCCGGCTCGTCTATTATAGTTCCGACTATGCTTTTCTTTCCTGGAGAAATATATACATGTATTCCCGATTCATTTTTGTGTGATACATTATCCTGAAAACGATATATGCCGATCCCAATGGAAAGAAGCACTAATCCTGCAAAAATCCATACTGATAATATTCTTTTCGCAAAACCAATTTCTTTTCCAATACCATACACAAAAATACCCGATCCCGCCGAAAAAAGCCCATAGAGAATATTCTTCGGTACACTCAAAAAAGACGCAATAGCAACGCCGCCCATAAAACAAAAGAGCAGGTAAAGAAATACGCGCGCCTTGGACATTCTCTATCCGTAGCAGATCTCCTCACCTTTTTTGAGACCTTTACTAAAGGTAAAATATGTGCTACTATTTTCGCAAGTTCAACCTTAAAAGGGGGTGCGCTATGAAGAAAAAAGAACCAAAGCGCGAGGATGTGTACTCCACATATAAAAACTATGTGGAGTACATAGCAAGCACGTTTTACTTGTCTGTTGAAAAACAAGATCAAGCCATGCTTGCGCAGGCGGGTTTTATCGGCGTCATGGAAGCATTACGCGACTATGACCCGGAAAAAAATTTGCCTCTACAAGACTACATCGGCATGTGCGTAAAAAGACAAATTATAGATTGTATACGTTCGATGGATATTGCGTCCCGATACTTTAGAAAAGCAAGACGAGATCTTAATACAGCAATACAAGATCTTACCACACTTTATGGAAGACCGCCTTCAAAGAGGGAGCTCCAAATACGACTTGGATGGGACAAAGAGTATCTTGATGAAATAATGTCCGGTATAAACTATATTTCTCTTGAAGTGCCTATACGAGACGATAAAATGAGTCTTGTTGTCTTGGGGGATATTCTTCCCGACTCGGCACAAACAGAGGAAACAGTTTCTCGTAATCTTTATAGGGAAAAATTATGGAAAGCTCTTCTGTGTTTGGATGAGAGAAAACGCAACATACTTATACAATATTATATAGAGGAACAAACACTTGAAGAAATAGGTTGTCAGTACGACTTATCACCCGGACGTATATCTCAACTACGCGGGGAAGCCATTACACACGTTCGAAAAGAACTGGGAATAAGCGGGCAGAAAGAAAAGATCATATTCATGAACCGCTACTTGAAAATAGGGAAATAAACTTAACGATCGATAGATAATTCTATCGGTCATTTTTTATGATTACACTAAAAACTACTTTGTTGTTTTTGATCAAGAGCCATGTTTACCATTCGATCCGCTTCTGTGTTTTGCTCGCGCGGTACGTGAGTAAACGAGATATCCCCCCCCAACTCCACTCGCATATTCCATAGTTCCATAAATTTTTTTTGAAGATTCTCATTTTCTATTTTATATCTCCCGGAAAGCTGTTCCACGACAAGTTGGGAATCCATATATACCTCAATAGCCATGGCTTTCAATTTTTCTTTTCCGAGCATACTTTTCGCCTTCTTTAATGCCGCCACTACGGCCTGATACTCGGCCTCATTATTAGTTGCTCTCCCCATCACTTCTCCTTCCTGTTTAAGTACCTCGCCCGCACCATTTTTAAGGACAAATCCGTATGCGGCCGGTCCCGGATTTCCCCTACTCCCCCCGTCGGTAAATATTACTAACGTTTCTTTTTTCATCTATTCTTTTTTATGGTTAATTCTTTATTTGCCCAGATATCCCACCTGCCGAAGCCAATACGAATGCTCCCATTCCCAGAGTGCTTTTGCCGCTAAAAATGCTTTTATGTCGTAAAAAAAATAGGGGAACTCCTTTAACTCAATATCTCCCGCCATATCCCCCCACTCATGTTCCGTATCCGCACAGATATTCTCCGGCTTGCGCCCCGATCGAATTTTCTTTCGTCCTCCTTTTTCGCGAAGTGTGGCTCTGCATATCGTGCATGCTTTCTGTTGATTAATCCGGAGTATCCATCTGGTTTCTATATCTTTTGGAAGATTAAGTTTTTGCTTCATTTCCTCCTCCTGAAGGGCCAGCACATACGCTGCTGTTTGTAAATTATATTCCCGAAAAAATCCGGTGGACGTTTTAATATCCAATACACCAAATTTTCCCCCTATGGTGGCAAGTGCATCTACCGTGCCGGTAAAGCGGTTTCGTTCCGATATAACGGCGCTTTCAATATATTCCGGATGAAAATGAATCTTCCTTTCTTCGGCAAACTCCTGAAACGAATGTACCGATGCTTTTATCGTTTCGGGAATTTCTACCTTTTCTCCGATAGCCACCTTTTGCACCACTTCATGGATAAGGGTCCCTTCCTCGGCCGATTTATTTTTTACCTCCTCGGCCGATTCATAACTTCCCATTTCTTTAAAAAACATATCAAGCGCCGGTTTTGATTTTACATCAAGAATTTTTGTAACGCGCGGAAACCATCGTCCATCACGATCATGCCCCATTGTTTCTTTAAATTGTTCGGGATTTGAATACCACATATTTCGTATCGTGAAAGTATAACGTATATTACATTGTACCACGCCGAATCCCCAGTAAACAAAAAGACCGTATACGGTCTTATAATAAAGAGTATCTTGTGGGGTACTTTTGGTCAGCCAAGAATGTTCAGAAAAGATATCCAAAAGATCTAGGGAAAAATCTCTCTTTGTACAAAAAAGACAGAGAGGCCCGGCCGTAGCCTGCCCATATCTTCTTCGGGATACATCCCCCACAAGATTCTGCTATTCTACATCTTTCTCAAAAAAAGTCAATATCGCTCCTCGCTTCGAATATTACTGATGGATGAGTAATGGATGGGGATATATTTCGCTTCTCGTAAGATTGTGGCTCGCCATAGCTACCCTCCCTCTTACGCAGTGTGAAAGATCCCCATCCATCAGCTTGTGGCTGCAAGGATTATCCCTGCACTCTAAGTGTAGTAAATACATTTAACTTGTCAATTGCCCCACATGCATCGGGAACATTTATTTTTCCAGAGCGGTGATACCAGGCAACGTTCCCGTTGCTAAAAACTCAAGCATAGCTCCTCCACCGGTTGAAACATGATAAAATTTATTTTCCCAGTCATGTCCGCGAAGTATCGCAATTGTATCTCCTCCTCCTATAATAACATGCGCCTTACATGCAAGAAGCACCGTTAATAAATCCTCCGTCCCCTTTGAAAACCCTTTTTCAACAAATCCCAAAGGTCCGTTCCACAATACCATACCCATGGCGTTTACCTGTTCTTTAAGATATGAAAGCGTATCCGGACCGATATCATAAATAAAATCATCGTCATCCACTCCGTCGAGAGAAACAATTTCATGGGAATCCACCTCCACATCACACGGGAATACTATATTATTTTTATTTAGATATTTCTTCTGAATATCAGGTATCGCATCCGTCTCTATGGGAGATGCTCCCGTGGAATGTCCGGCGGCCGCTAAAAACGTATTTGCAAGAGCTCCGCCGATAAAAATAAGGTCGGCTTTTTCTATAAACTGATCTAGTACGTTTACCTTTGTTTTAAATTTTACGCCACCCATAATAACCATGAAAGGACGTGCCGGTTCGAATACTTCTTTTAATTTTGTAACTTCCTCATTAAATAAGGGCCCCGCATATGAAGGAATACGGTGCGGGAGCGTTACAATAGATGCATACGGCCTATGAGACTGAGAAAAATCTTCATTGATATATATATCCGCCAAAGTGGCAAGATCATCCGCAAATGCTTCACTGTTATCCATTTCGCCCGGAAACGAACGTAAATTTTCGAGAAGAACAACATGTTTCGGATTTGCTTTTTCAAACGCAAGAGCTTCGGTAACCGTATAGGCAAGTACTATGTCAAACCCCGTAACACGCTTTAACTCCTTTATTAAAACATCGAAACTGCGATGTTCTTTTTTTTCAGTAAGATGACTTAAAAGCACCACATGCCCGGCTCTCTTTACCACATCACGCAAGAGAGGTAATGTGCGCATAATCCGAAAATCATCACTAATCATGCCATCCTCCGTAAGCGGCACATTAAAATCCACCCGCACGATAACGCGCTTTCCTACAGCAAGATGGGATTTAAATAATGGCAAGACCATATTATTATAATAACGCAGCTTCATCCACTATCTTTGCAAATTCTTTTGCGGTTAAACTTGCTCGTCCCACAAGAACGCCGTCTACGCCACCATCAGTGAGAAGGGTGTGTGTATTTTTACTTGTAACGGATCCGCCGTACAAAATGGGTATACGCACGGCTACCGCCTGTCCATACATATCGACAAGAAGACGGCGTATAAAAATACTCATCTCCTTTGTTGTCTCCGGAGAATCCAGTTCTTTTGGCTTTTGCGAACTTATGGCCCATACCGGTTCATACGTTATGATAAGTTTTCCGGCACGGCGGGCTGATATGCCGTGAAGTCCTTCCTTTACCTGATCGCGCACGAATCCGATATAATCATCATCTTCTCTTGTTTTTTCTCCCACACAAAGAACCGCAAAAAGACCGGCCGCAAGAGCTGATTTTATTTTTTTCTGCGTCATGTCATTTGTCTCCCCCGCATATTCTCTTCTTTCCGAATGACCTATAATGGCATATGCGGCACCGGCGCTTTTTGCCATACCCGCACCTATCATGCCGGTATACGATCCGCTTTCCCGCCAAAAAATATCCTGCACACCGCACTCTGCTTTTTTAAGTGCGGCACGTGTCTCCGTGAGGTAAAGAGACGGCACACATACTACCGGTACTACGTTTTTATATGCGGAAAGCGCGCTCTCCAATTCCCGAATCATTTTTTTAGCCTCCACGAGAGTTGCGGGATGTTCTTTCCAATTTGCGATAATATATTTTTTCATAGTTAAAATACCCATGTTATTACAAAAAACCCTCCTACAAGAAGCATGACAAACATAATAGAAAGAATATCGAAATGCCGTTCTATTGCTACTTTCATGCGTTCTCCCCAAATACCGATAAGACCCGCCACCAAAAGAAAGCGCAGTCCTCGTCCTATAAATGAGGCTGAAATAAGGGTGATAATCGGCACGTGGAAAAGACCGGACGCAATTGTAATTACCTTATAGGGAATGGGTGTGAATCCTGCTGTAAATATCGTAAAAAACGCATGCATCTGATACTGAAGCTCTATTGCATGCATAACATCTCCCAAATGATAAAATTCCACAATAGCAACACCGATGGATTCCCATAATCCCAGACCTATGTAGTATCCCGCTATCCCTCCTAATACCGAACCTATTGTTGTGATGACAGCATATCTAAGCCATTCCGTCGGACGCGCAAGTACCATTGGAATTAAGAGAACGTCCGGCGGTATAAGAAAAAAAGAACTTTCTATAAATGCAATGCCAAAAAGCGCCCACGCCGCATATGAATGTCCCGCCCAGGAAAGTGTCCAGTGATATAATGTATGAATCCATCTTAGTCGAGACATAATTATATAGTATCATTCAGTAATCCCGGCACCTGTTCCGGCGCAACCGCAATAACATCAAGACCCGTACCAAGCTCCAAGCCCGCCGGTGTTGATATTTTCGGTAATAACTCAAAATGCCAATGATAATGATCCGTATTCTCCTCATTTTCCGGCGTAGTATGGATAAAAAAATTATATGCCGGATCCTTAAGTGTACGGTGTAACATTCCGAGTGCCTTAGAAAGCGCGTCACCTAATTGCTCTATCGATTCTTCGGGTATGTATTTAAAATGTGACGCATGTTCCTTTGGATAGATACGAAGTTCAAACGAGCCATGCGGAGCATATGGCGTAATAACCAAAAAAGTATCATTCTCATACACAATGCGACTTTTTTGCTTTCTTTCCCAGTGAATAATCTGGCAATGGATACACGTTTTAAATTTTTTATAAAACATTGCGGAACCATGAAAACTTCTCTGTACGTCTGGTGGAACAATAGGAAGCGCTACAAGCTGTGAATGCGGATGGCTGATGGACGCACCCGCTTCGTGTCCATGATTATGAAATACTAAAATATATGCCACACACTCATCGTCACCTAATGCCATATAACGCTCCCGATAACTTCGTACCACCAAGGCTGCTTCCTGCGGCGTCATCTCCCCCAAACTTCGCTCATGAGGGCGCGTTATAATAAGCTCATGATACCCAATTCCCGACATGGTATTGTAAAGCCCATCCTGTTTTGCAATAGCGCAAGTCTTTTTTTCATGAGGCGTTACTGCAGGATATAAATTCTCCACCACCTGTACAAACCAATCATCAAAATTATCTTTAGCATTGCTCTCCGGATGAGGGTACCATAAAATCGGCTCTTTATCGTTAATACGCGGACCTTCAAAAGGACAATGTGTCTCCGACGCTGGTTTTTGACGGCTTCGACTCGCATACTGATCCGGCCGCTTCGCACGTCCCGTCGCGATCAAGACCCACTCCCCGGACACAATATCCTGACGAAGTTCCGAGTACCGATGTGTTTTTTCTTTTTTTTCGGGAAGCATAATGCTTATTTATAAATTCCACGTATAATATTCCATCGAACCTGTATTGTTTGCATTAATACATTTATATAATTAGAAAGTCCTACCGTACTTCGATCATCATTTTGCCATTCTATCGGAATAATACCAATGGTATACCTAAAATGCCGTGCCATAGCAAGGATCTCAATATCAAAACCAAATCCCTTAATCCGTGTTTGTCCGAATATACGAGTTGCGGCCTCACTTGTAAACGCCTTAAATCCGTTTTGCGTATCCCATATTCCCGGTACCGCTACTATTTGTATAAATATATTACCACTCATACCCAATATACGCCGATACCACGGTTGGGATATTTTTTGCGTGGCACCTTCCTTATCCCATGAATGCCGCGTTGATATTACGAGATCACGCCCCTCATCAAACAACGGCCTCATATCTTCAAAATAATGAATATCCGTTGAATTATCCGCATCAGTAAACAGTCGTATGCGTCCATGCGTCTGCCGCATGCCATTCGTCACCGCACCCCCCTTTCCAGTATTCTCCTGCTCGATAAGTCGGAGATGCGCGATGCGTCCCGTTAACTGACGCACAACATCTGCCGTGTGATCCTTTGCACCATCAACCACGACCACTATTTCGTAGGTGTAATTCTGCGCACTCAAATACTCCCCCATACGCTGCAAAGATGGCACAATGCGATCCTCCTCATTATATGCGGGAACAATTACGGAAAGATATATATCACTATCTGCCATACATACATGCTACCACATAGAACTTCGCGGAAAAATGTATTTCTCATATTCTATCCAGATACGTCTGTAAGATGAGAGCCGCCGAAGCGGCGTCAATATCCGTTTTTTTCACCGTACCCGGCCGCACAGCTTTTGTAGAAAAACGCTCCTCTTCAAAATAAATGGGGAGCGTTGATTCTTGCTCGAGTTTTTTTGCAAATGTATACACTTCATCCGTCATATCAGATTCTTTTCCGGAAAGCATTTTAGGAAGTCCTAACACAATACATTCTATAGATTCTTTTTGTATAAATTCTCTAAACACCTGCATTATGACTTCATCATTTTTCAAAACCACACGCGGAAATGCGATACGCTCCTCCGTGTTTCCTATTGCAATACCAATACGTTTAGTGCCGTAATCTATACCAAGAACATTCATACAGCGCATTCTACTATACGTACAAAAAAAATGCACCTCGAATGAGATGCAACGAAACATACCCGCTGATAATCTTATCTTGCCCAACGAGATGCCATAAATAGAAAAGGAGCAACAAACGCTATGCCCCCGATAAACTGGGACATCTCGGAAGATAGTCCCCAAAACCCGTCTATTGGTATAAGAAAACTTACACTACTTGCCAGCGTAAAAAAAAGGATAAGACAAAAAAGTGCAAATGCTATGCGTTCGAGCATGATTCCCCCCCAAAAAAAATTTGACTTCCGTAACAGTATAACTTTTTTTACTCTTTTGTCAATATCTCTGCCCCTTCCTTCGTCACTAAAATCGTATGTTCGAAATGCGCCGAAAGCGATCCGTCGCGTGTAGACCATGTCCAATGATCTTTTGCTATCATAACGCCCGCCGCGCCAAGCGTGAGCATAGGTTCTAATGCAAGCACCATTCCGGGAACAAGACTGGGCCCGCGCCCTTTCGTTCTATAATTGGGAATAGGCGGATCCTCATGTACAGCATGTCCTACGCCATGCCCCACGAGATCCTTTACAATACCGTACATTCCTTTACTGCGTACGTATGTTTCGATAGCATTTCCGATATCTCCCACATGTGCCCCGGCACAAATAGCCCGAATACCCTCTGTTAACGCGCTGTTCGTAACAAAAATAAGCTCTCTTGCCGCACTGTCGATAGTCCCCACCGGAACTGTAACGGCCGTGTCGGTATACAAACCACCATATTTCATACCGATATCAAGCCCGATAATATCTCCCTCGGCGAGGATACGTGTTTTTGAAGGAATACCATGAACAACTTCCTCATTTATGGACGTACAAACCGTTCCCGGATATGCTGTCTTGGCACCAAATGCCTTATATCCCTTAAACGCCGACTCTCCTCCTTCTTTACGTATAAGATCCTCTGCTAATGTATCAAGATCCGCTGTGGAAATACCGGGTCGTACGGCGTCCGCAATGCGCGATAAAACAGAAGCAAGCTTATGCCCGCCCTCCCTTAATACTTTTATTTCTTCCGGCGTTTTTATAAGGGACATTCCGTACGTTAACGTTTATGCAAGATTGAGGGCTTTTATAATATGTGCATGAATAGCGTCTACATCTCCTGAACCGTCAATCTCGATAAGCATCTTCTCTTTACGAAAATACTCGATTGCCGGAATAACATGCTCCCTGAAGAATGCTATACGCCCCTTAATAGCTTCCTCGTTATCATCATGCCGTCGCCGCTTTAAAAGACGTTCTTTTATATCTTCCTCGGGAACAAAAAGGTATATTGCTCTTGTTTCTGTTCGACGCTCCAAAAATGTCATCATCTCAACAGCCGCTTCCGCTTCCCACGCACTTCGGGGAGAACTCTCAAAAAGAATACCCTCTCCCTCTTTTACATCCTCACATACTTTATACACCCAAAGAGAAAGTGCTACCGCACTCGGCATAAGCCCTCCCTTATCCAATACTTTTTTCGTGTTAATGGCGGCAACGGTATCTTTTGTAAGAAGACTACGCAATAAGTCTCCCGTAGATATCATGTGTACCGGATATTTTTTCTCGAGAACACTCTTTAACATAGCTACCTGCGTTCCCTTACCGGAACCGGATAAACCTAAGAAAAATACATTTAATGGTTTTTGATTAGGCATTAAGTCTTAGATATTAGCTTCTAGAAAAAACAGGGTTTCGCTATTATTCATACTCGCGCATAACAAGCTTGCCTTCAATTTGTTTTATAAATTCCAAAACAACCGATACCACGATAAGAAGAGCGGTACCACCAAGTGTAAGCGTAACAATTCCTGTTGCCGCCTGTACCACAAAAGGAAGGACAGCAATAACACCAAGAAAGAGTGCTCCGGCAAGCGTTATACGGTTGATGATATGACTTAAATAATCCGCCGTAGGGCGTCCGGGACGAATACCGGGAACAAATCCGCCGCTCTTTTGAAGATTCTCGGCTATATTGTCCGGATCGAATGTCACCGCCGTATAAAAGTAGGTGAAAAAGAATACTAAAATAAAGTAAAATGATCCAAATGCAAGGAGATTGTTTGAAAAATTAAGGAAAAAGTTTCCAATTGACTGCAGTACCGTATTGGAAGATACTGTAAGAAATCCGGCAAACATCTGTGGAAACAATATAATGGAAAGAGCAAAAATAATAGGAATAACACCAGCCTGGTTTACTCGAAGCGGCAAATATGTAGAAAATCCGCCGTACATCTTCATACCGCGCACCCGTTTTGCATATGAAACGGGAATAGGACGCTCTCCTTCCGTTATAAATACGATAGCGGCAATAACCGCAAGCGCAAGAATGATAAAAATAATAAAGATGGGAATTTGAGAACGGTCAAATACAAAAAATGTTTGCTGTAAACTGGTAGGAACACCCGCCACTATACCGGCAAATATCATAAGAGAAACACCGTTACCAATGCCATATTCCGATATAAGTTCTCCTAACCACATAAGAAATAGAGCTCCTCCCGTTATAATAATAACGTTCGTCACAGTACCCAAAAACGTTATATCTGCCAAAATACCTTGGCGCCCCAATAAAGTGAGTAATCCGTATCCCTGAACAAAAGCAAGAGGAACCGTAAGAAGACGAGAATATTGATTAAACTTTTGACGTCCCGCTTCACCGTCTTCCTGATACATTTCTTTTAGCTTGGGAAATACGATCGTCATAAGCTGCATAATAATAGACCCCGTGATGTAGGGGCCCAGACCCAACATGGCAATGGAAAGATTATCTAAAGCACCTCCTGAAAAAATATTAAGAAGCCCCAGTAATTGATTACCATCAAGAAATGACCGAAGTTGTGCGATATTTACACCGGGAATAGGAATAGCGGCCGTAATACGAAATACCGTAAGCACGCCCAGCACAAAAAGAATGCGTCCACGCAATTCAGGATCTCGGAAAATATGTTTTATTTTTTCCACCATAATCTGGATTTTACGTATTGGCAGGCAAAATGGTTCCTCCCGCTTTTTCAATCTTTTCCACCGCTCCTTTTGATGCCTCACATCCCTCAACGGTGATTTTTTTCGTCAACTCGCCGTATCCTAAAATTTTTACAAAAGGAATTTTGCCACCCAATTTTTGAATAAGTCCCTTTTCGATAAGAAAGACTGGTGTTACTACATCTCCCGCCGAAACAACTAACTCTAACACTCCCACATTAACATCTGTAGGCTTAATGCGAAATGCGGGAAACTTATAACCACGTTTTTTCGGAATTTTTTTTATAATATCACGCAATTGCGGACGCACACGCCTTCCCGCACGTGCCTTCTGCCCCTTAATGCCGCGCCCTGAATACGTACCGCGCTTTCCGCCGCGTCCTACGCGTTTCGCTGTCTTGGATTCAGTATCCGGTTGTAATATATGTAACTGCATAATTTCGGTATTATTTCTTAGGAGGCGAGTTTCTGAAGAGCCGTTATTGTTGCTTTTGCATTATTGAGCTTATTTGTCGAACGCGAAATAATTTTTCCAGTGATGTTATTTATACCGGCGAGATCACAAACGATACGCACCGGACCACCCGCCATAATACCCCGTCCGGCATGCGCAGGTCGTAATAAAAGCCGGGATCCTGCAAATTTTGCCGAGACCTCATATGGGATTGTTCCATCTTTCGTAAGAGGTACGGTGAATAATTCCTTTCGTGCTTTTTTAAACGCCTTATCAATGGCAATTGCCGTATCACTCCCTTTTGCGGTTCCTAACCCGACCATACCCTTTTTGTTGCCAATAATTAACGTAGCGCGAAAAGAGAATCGTCGTCCTCCCGCCATCACACGTGCAACCCGCCGTAAATCAACCAGTTTCTGGTCGTATTCCGGCTTTTCCCGCCTAGGGCGTGCTCCCCGGCGATTTCCTCCCTGATTTTTTCCGCTTTTTGGTCCCATTATTCTAATGAATTACATATTAGGTTTCCGTCTTATATTATAGCTACGGCATTTAATGTAGCACTCCCATCTTCTAAAAAACAAGTCCTGCGGCGCGCGCCGCATCCGCTACCGCCTTTATCCGTCCATGGTACCTGTATCCTCCTCTATCAAATACCACGTGCGTAATGTTATGCTTTTTTGCCTTTTCCGCAATTATGCGTCCAACCTCCCCGGCGCGATCCGTTTTTGTTTTTGCTGATACACCATCCCTGCTGTGCGCCGCCATAAGCGTTTTTCCGGCACCATCATCAATAAGCTGAACATACAATGAGCGATTTGATCGATACACCGAAAGACGCGGGCGCGAAGATATGCCTCGCACCGTTGCCCGTACTCGCTTATGTCTATGTATACGCTTGTTTGTTTGATTATTCATGATATGTTATTATCCTACTCCCGTCTTTTTACCGGCTTTGCGGCGAATATATTCGCCCCTGTATCGCACACCCTTCCCCTTATACGGTTCCGGCGGACGATAACTACGAATAATGGCCGCTACCTGACCTACCGTTTCCTTGTTAATACCTTTTACTTCAATGGAATTTTTTTCCGCCGTTATATCAATACCCTCGGGTGGAACAAACCGAACGGGATGAGAAAAGCCCAGCGCCAAAACGAGGTCGCTACCTTCCATGGCGGCACGGTATCCGACACCCTCAATATCCAATATTTTTGAAAATCCGTCTTTTACCCCATATATCATATTGCGTACAAGCATATATATAGTACCTACTAGGCTTCGTCCCTGCTTTGTGTTTTCCACCAACACCACAGAAAGCTCACGTGTGTCATCCATAATATCCACACGCACTTCCGACGGAATGGCGCGCGTAAGCTCTCCTTTAGGTCCTTTCACCAAAAGGACGCCCTCACTTAGAGAGATTGTTATTCCTTCCGGAATTTTAATGGGTTTTACTGCTAATCGTGGCATAATAACATTTAATCTATTACCATACTTCGCAAATAACCTCCCCTCCGATACTCATCTGCCTGGCCACCCGCGAAGACATAACGCCTCGGGATGTTGATACGATAAACGTACCGGCAATACCTTTCCGTGATGGATGCATATCCTCCGCCTTCCAATACATACGCTGACTTTGCTTACTAACGCGAGTTGCTCCATTTATTTTTCCGCGCCCCTGAGCATCATACGAAAGCAATACTTCGGCAACACGCTTTGTTTTTCGTCCGCGCTTTACGATATCCTCCACAAAACCAATTTCTTTCATCACACGCAAAACTTCTCCCTTAAACTTGGAAAACGGAATGGTTACTGTTTTTTTCTGCACCGCTTGAGCATTGCGTATGCGTACTAACATGTCTGCAATAGGGTCTATTACCATGATGATTTTTTAACGCCTGGTATTTCACCGCGCGAGGCAAGTTCGCGGAAACAAATGCGACAAAGATCAAATTCGCGCATGTATCCATGTTTACGACCACAACGAAAACATCTTCGTACGATTCGTGTTACAAACTTGGGTCTTTTTTCCGATCGTGCTATGACTGATGTCTTTGCCATGATAATAAATTAGATTATATACTACTTTTCCTCAACTTTCTTAAGCGGAAATCCTAATAATCGAATCAACTTGTCAGCTTTCTCACGTGTTTCCGCGCTTGTTACTATCGTAATTTCAAGTCCGAAAATTGTTTTGGTTTCTTCTCCTATAACTTCTGGAAATATAATATGTTCTTTGATTCCCAATGTTATATTTCCCCCCGCATCAACGGCTTTTGGATCAAGTCCGCGAAAATCTCGCGTACGCGGTATGGCGGAAGATACAAGACGTTCCAAAAAATC